>JAPDPT010000002.1 GCA_034506315.1 candidate division KSB1 bacterium
TAACCCGGCCAGAGCCCAAAAGCACATCAGGAAGGGTTCCTGGTACATGTTAGGGCTGGCGAACATGACTACTGAGAAAGCAAACAGCCCACCCAAGGCACCCAGCCCTATGTTTTGGATAAGGCCGGTAGCCCGCCACCCGAGGAGGAAAGCGTCTCGCAGAAGCCATAGAATCATGAGTACGAAGCAGAGGAGGGCAAAAGCTCCTCCCTCGGAAGACAGAAGTAAGTAGGAATTGTGCACCACCTGCATGAGTTCGTCCCAGGAGTCGAAGCCAATCGCTTCGGCGCGGGGATACACCTTTGGGACATACCTCCAGCTATTGTTCCTGTAGTTCCCGAGCCCGACTCCAAAAAGAGCCCGGTCCTTCGACATCTCCATGGCTACCCAACTCAGGGGTTTCCGCACATTGGCGGACCGCTTGCGCGCAGGATCCGTGAACTGCTTCTGTAGCACGGGCGCGTAACGCACGATGCCCAGCGCGCCTATGAGGACCAGGACGATCAGGGGTCCCTTGTAGCGCGCGATAAGCTTGGCCCGCATCTTGAGCAGGGGCAGACCAAATGCCACGACAACACCCATGCCGGTGCCTAGCCATCCGGCCCGGGCGTAGGAGCCCAGAAGGCCCCCGAGTACAATCAGGAAACCTGCGGTGAAAAGACCCCTTTTCCAGGGAGGACGGAAGGGATGAGTAACCAGCAGGCGGACGGTCAGAGGAGCAAGCATGGCGACATACTCGCCAAACATGGTGGGATGTGCAAAAAGCCCCGTAGCCCTCCAGGCTATCCTTTGCTCGCCCAGGAACGCCAATCCGGCGTAGCCTCTTCGCCACTGCAGAAAAGCAACGAACCCTTCCCAGAACACCCCGGCCACAAGGGCCCAAAGAATGCGACGGAAGCGCGCCGGCTGAAGACTGGCCGAGAACACCACCACAAACATCAAGTATCCGCGCAAAAACCGCGTCCATTCGCTCAGGGCTACGCTGCGCGAACTCGGATACTGGGCGACGAGGGAGCTGATGAGGAGCCAGGCCAGAAACAAGACGAAAGGAATACCCAAACCCCTGGGACTCCAGCGCAAGCGCTCCCTCGACGACGCAAGGAACAGAAACAGGGCCCCCAACAGGAAGAAGTCCGAGACAAACAACCCGTTGTAGTAGTAGACGATCAGACCGATTTGGAGGGGACAGAATGCCACGGCAAGCGCCACCAGCCACCCCAGTGGGTCCGGTGTGCTGAAAGCCCACACGTAGCCCCCGAGAACGATCAAGATCTCCGCGACAATGCGCACGGGCTTGTCTCCGCTACCTCAGGTTCTCGTCACACCCGGCGGGCAAGGACGTAGCCGAGAGCCATGGCCGAGGCAAAGGCCATAGCTGCGCCCAGGGCACCCGCCCGGTAAGCGCCGTAAACCACCGCCACCACGGTCACGACGGTCGTAAGCGCAACGGTCCTCAATGTTGGAACCATGCCGTGTATGGCCATCACGCGGGTGTTCTCGAGAAGAAGAAACGAGTAAAGCACCGTCCCGGGAAACAGGATGCGCAAGATCGGTAGAGCGCCCAGGTACGCTGAACCGAAAAGAATCACGATTAGCGGCCGGGCAAAGAGCTCGACCAGGAGCACCATAGGCAGAAAGGTCAATAGGGCCGAGGTGTGAACGGCTCGCCAATGCCTGCGGAGGGCCGCGCCATCGTGGAGAACCTCTCCCACCTGCGAGGCCAGGGAGGGTAGTGCAAAGGACATGAACGCCAGGGCCAGAAAGTACGGCACCTTAGCGATCGAACCTGCAACCGTGTACAACCCCGCCTGATAGTCCGTCCCGAAATAGCGCACGCACCACAGGTCCACGCTGGGCAGGAGAGAGGTCAGGAGGCCGTAGACAACGTTCCATCGGGAAAAGCTCCAGAATTCTTCGGCCTCGGACCACTCGCTGAGCCCCAGCTGGGCTCGGCTGACGAAGGCCATCCCCACAGCGGCACCCACTGCTGAGGCCAGGGCATTGGCCAGAAGAGCGCCCTCCGCGCGCAGGCCCATCCCTATCAGGACAATGGTCAGCACGCATTTGCCCAGGGCATAGCCCGTGATCATCCAGAAGAGATCGCCAAATCGCTTTAGGCCGTGGAGAACCCCATTGACGTACCAGTAGGCCGCGTAGAGCAAGACGTCGAGGAAAGCGATCTGGAAGAGAAAGGTATACGACGAATCCCTCAATGCCCGCGCAAGCAAAGGCGAGGACAGAAAGGAAGCCGCGAACACCAGCAACGCGAACCGGAGCTGAGCAGGGGTCGTGGCTAGGACAATTGTCCGGGCACTCTGGGGGCGCATCGCCACGTATCTCCGCAAAGCCTGGGGCGCCCCGTCAATGATCAGCACCTCAATCCACGTGAGGATGGACATCACCACGCCAAACCGACCGGTCTCTTCCGGCCCCAGGCTGCGCGCAACGAACACATTCGTGACGTAGCCCAGGAGCACCAGGCTTGCCTGGCCGGCCACGAGGTAGAGAAGCCCCACTTGCTCCCGTAGCGGTCCTACCCAGCGGCGGGGCCGCCATCGTCCTCGGAGGCCCGGAGTGAACCGGGTCACGGTAACACCCCCGTACCGTTCCGCGGATCCCAGGCCATTTCTCCCCTCGCAGGAGCGCCGGAGGGGCGACCAGGGGAGACCACGGCGGCCTTCTCCCCCCAGGGAGTGGCTTTCGGATCCCTCAGCGTGGAGAGAGCTGTGGAGCTGTTCCCACAGTCCTCAGGCGGCCAGCAGTACACATCTACAGTCTCGTACGGGTCCTGCCAGGCCGATCGGAAATTCTGCCGGACAAAAGAGGCGATGTCCGGGGGCACGTATCCGGCCTTCGAGAAGCGGTAGCGGTCGACAATGACCCACAGATGACCCGGAAGCGAGTCCAGAACCGCACACAATTGCCCCAGGCTTCCCACATTCGCGGCCCCGGAGTAGAAGTCGATTTTTCCGACGCGGGACGTATCTGTCCATTCCAGGTCGCCCCGCGCATTTGCCAGATTGAGGTTATACTCACATCGGCCCAGGTAATACTGGACGGTGAGGGGCAGCGTGGACATGATTCGGTCTCCCTGGCGCAGGTGCTGCTGCACGAAGCGCGTCGCCCCTTTCCAGTTGTTGTGTCCTTCGGCCCCGTTGTCACCCGCCTCCCCAATCTGCGACACCTTGATCCCGTAGCGGAACCACACCGTCAGAGGTAGCCAACCGATCGTCAGGATCAGCGCCAGGCGCTCCAGAGAGGCGCGACGGAGGTGCCGCCAGGAGGACTGGGCCATTTCCGCTGCCAGCCACTCGGCCACGCGCACGAATCCTGTCGCGGCGCCCATCAGGAAAAACGGGAAAACGTGAAAGATGTAGTTCGAGAGCCGGTAGGAGAACAGGAACGTGTGCAATCCCACGGGCAGGAGAAAGGCCACGACCCAGAACCAGCCCTTTCGGTCATTCCGGGCAACGACAGAGAGAATCCCGATGAGGAAAAAGCTGAGGAGGGGCCACCGCTTGCTCTCACTGAGGAACCAGAAGTAGTAGTGACTGTCGACGGCCATGCCCCAGCCGGCCCAGGCGGGTTTGTACTGGAGCACCCAGAGCAAACGTTCGCGAGCGGGTGGCACCAGCACCCCCACAACAAGACCCACGATCCCTCCTACCAGTACAGCCGCCTGCCAGAGGGCAAGTTTCACGCGCCTGTTCTGGAGGCTCTCCAGTCCAACGAGCACCAGAAGGTAAACGTAGAGAATGGCCACTATCTCCGTGGTCAAGATGTGAACCGCGGTTCCCAGGGCCAGCGCGACGAGTCCGACCGCTACCCTTGCTGCCCGCACTCCTTTTGGAATGGACCGCCGATCAATCCGCACTACCTCCCAGAACAGAGGCAGGAAGGCCCACACCGCCAGGAGAAACGCGACCTGGAACACGGTGTACATTCGGCACAAGCGGGACCAGCCGATCTCGAAGTGGCTGAACGTCACCAGGAACGCTGCCAGAAGCGCGATCCGGCGCGATCCGAATAGGCTGCCTACGAGGTAGGTCAAAGGGATGGCAAGTACGCCAAAAACCGCGCTCGGGACCCGGGCTGGCCCCTCGCCCTCCCCGAACAAGCGGAACGAAAGGGCGACAAGTTTGCTGTACAGAATAGCGCGGTCGTTGGGCTCGCCCGAAGGGAAGACAGGGGATCTGCCCACCACAAGATCCCGCGCGGCCAAGACGTGATTCACCTCGTCCACCCATAAGCTGGGACGACCGAGGCCATGGAAGCGCAGATACGTTCCGGCCGCTACGAGCACAACGAGGGCGAGGGCAACTCCCCTCCGTTCAGCGTTCCACTTCACGCTCCCCACCTCGCTTACTGTTGAGGTTAGGCCCGCTGCGCCGGGACTTTCCCCTCCCCCTTCTGCCGGCGCTAAAGGATTCTTTCGGGGGTACTCTCGTTACCGCCCGGGTCCTGCCATCCTCACCTTTGCCATGGAGCCAGGCTTGCAATGCCTGGCCGCAGATGGGGACCCTCACGCCCGCAGCCGCTCCTGACGCTGGAGATACAGGGGCAAGCGGTCCAGGTAATACTCGTAGGTTCGTCGAACCCCCTCTTCGAGGGAAACCTTTGGGACCCAGCCCGTGTCCCTCTTCAGCTTCTCGTAGGTTACGACGAAACGCCGAATATCAATCCGCTCCCTCTCAGGAGGGAAGGGGACGTGCACGTAGCTGCCACGCCCCACCACGCGGAGGATGGTTTTCACCATGTCGAGGAAGATTGTCTCTACCCCGGAGCCGACGAAATAGGCCTGACCATTGGTGGCCGACGTTACAGCCGCGCGCACAAAGGCATCGACCACGTCGTCCACGTAGATGTAGTCCCGGGTCTGGAGGCCATCGCCGTAGACCGTGATGACTTCCCCCACCATCGCATTTTTCAGGAACCAGTTCAGGATGCCGTAGTAGCCGTGGTGCATCTGACAGCGTGGCCCGTACACGTTGTTCAGCCGGAGCGAGACGACAGGAAACTGGAAGGCCCTGCCGTAGACGAAGAGATAGTTCTCCGCTGCCAGCTTGTTCGCCCCGTACACGTCGGTGGGATTTAGCGGATGGTTCTCGTCCACGGGGAGGTAAATGGGCTCGCCCACCTGTCCGCGACTTCCCGCATAGATTACCTTGCAATCCCGGTTGTAGCGCGCCAGGGCCTCGCAGAGATTGAGGGTGCCGTTGCAATTGATGGCCACGTCCAGGGCCGGGTCACTCATCGAGATCTCGCGTCCCACCTGCGCTGCCAGATGGAACACAAAATCCACTTTTCGGACCTGTGCTGCCAGAGTGTCAAAGTCGCGCACGTCACCCCGCACAAAGCTTATCTGGTCCCAGATCCCGTCGAGATTGGCCTCGTTCCAGCCGTACGGATCGAGGCAAGCATCGTAGATGATGACGCGTGCGCCCTCCGCCACAAGGCGATGGGCAAGATTACTCCCGATGAAGCCCATGCCCCCTGTGATGAGCACCTTGCTGTTTTTCAGGCTAAGAGTCGCGGTCATGGTTCACCATCCCTTCCAGTATCGTTCGAAATTGAGCTCCGAGAACAGCCGTGGTGCAATTCTCTAAGAATGTCGCTCGTGCGCGCTTACCCATCTCGTCGCGAAGGTCAGGGTCCTCTCGAAGCGTCCGCACAGCCTCAGCCAGGGCCTCTCCGCTCCCCGGTTCGCAGAGGAAAGCATTCCACCGGTGACGCAGGAGTTCCTGGACCGGCTTATTGACGCGGGTGATCAGGGGTCGTCCGGCCCCCAGCGACTCCACCACTTTGTTGGTGAACACCCTCTCGGCGCGCGGGTTATTGCCGAAGAAACCCAGGCAGATGTGAGCCCTGGACATGTACTCCGCCAATGCTTCGTACGGCACGCGATCGATGAACTCGATATTGCGAAGGCCCAGCCGCTGTGCATAGGCTCGGTCCTCCTCGCTGGTGATCCCCCGGCCGATGATCCGGAACCTCACCCCCTCGGGAGCGAGTAGCCGCGCCGCATCGATGATATGCCGGACGCCGTGGAACGGCGCGTACTCCCCGTGGAAATGGACCCAGAAGCCATCGCCACTGGGGAGGCCGCGCGGGTAGATCACGTCCTCGTCCGCGCACAGGAAGACGCGGTGAAACTTGTTCTCGGGAACGCGAAACTTGCGGGCGTAATCCCGGATGTGGTCCTGGGTCTCCAAGACAACTCGGTCTGCCAGGCGGAGCGAAAGATGGTCCAAGAGCCAGCTCAATTTGGCGAGGGGGGATCCTACCGACGCAAGCCTCCGGTCCAGAATCAGTGTGTCGAAGGTAGAGATGTACACGTCGAAGAGGATGGGTTTGCCGGTCAACTTCAGCAAGGGAAGTAGGATCTGCCCGTAGAAGCCGACGACGATCGCATCCACCGTGCGACAGGCAGCCCAGGCTCGCCGGAGCAAGAAGGGATAGTAGCGGAGATTATGCCTGGGAGGGGAAACGGAAATTACTTCCAGGCCCGCCTTTTCCATCCCCTTCCGGACGTTGCGCGTGCGCGAGTAGCTGGCTTCCCTTCCCGTCACGTACAAGATCTTCATGTTAAGCCTGCGTTTCCGGAGAAAGCTGGCTGGTCCGGGCCCGGGTTTTCTCGCCGTCCGTCCTCGAGACGAGACCATTGAGCTCCAGTCGCTTGAGCCGGTAGAGGGCGTCCTCCAGGAGGCGGCGGTTGGAACCGATCAGATCGGCCAGGAGGCCGATCATCCCCACCTGAAAGCCGACGATCGTCAGAATGGCCGCGAGGATCAGGCTCTGGACATGCCCCTCGCCGCGCCCGGTGAAGTAGAAGTACAGGAAACGCACCCCGATGAGCACGCCGGACGCGAACAGCAGCCCACCGATCATGGCGAAGGTGCGCAGCGGTTCGTACATCGTGTAGATGCGGAAGATGGTGCTCACCGAGCGCTTGATGTAGTTCCAGTTGCTTCGGAACAGTCGCGACTCGCGAAGCTTGTCATTGGTGCTTACCGGCACGCTGGTAAGGGCGATGTTTTTCTTCCCCGCCTGGATGATGGTCTCCAGAGTGTAGGTGAATCGGGAGACCACGTTCATCCTCATGGCCGCCTCTCGGCTCAGCGCCCGGAAACCGCTGGTGGCATCGGGAACATTGGTATTCGAGACCTGGCGAACCACCCAGCTGCCGAGCTTTTGCAGCCTCTTCTTCAGGGGCGAGAAGTGGGGGACGCGGTCCACCTGCCGATCCCCGATCACCATATCCGCTTTGCCCTCGAGGATGGGCTGGATGAGGCGGCCTATATCGCGCCCATTGTACTGATTGTCGGCGTCGGTATTCACGATGATATCGGCGCCGAGGCGCAGCGAGGCGTCCAGCCCGGCCATAAAGGCTTCGGCTAACCCCTTATTGTTGGTCAGGCGGACAATGTGGTGGACCCCGTGGGCTCGTGCCACCTCCACGGTGCGGTCGGTGCTGCCGTCGTCGATAACCAGAACCTCGACCTCGTCCACGCCCGGTATCTCTCGGGGTAGATGGGCGAGGGTGATGGGCAAGGTCGCTTCCTCATTGTAGCAGGGGATCTGGATGATCAGCTTCACGGCACCATCCCATCCGCTTGTCCAATGATCTTCTCGATGCTGTACTCCCGGATGTCCCGGGCGTGGGTGAAGATGATCATTTCACCCAGGAGCCCGATGGAGATCATCTGGATGCCGATCACCAGCAGGAGCACCCCCAGGAGAAGGAGGGGGCGCCCGGCGATAGCGCCGAATCCCAAAAGCCGGTAGAAGAACAAGTAGCCGGAGATCACCGTCCCTACCAGAGCGAACACCGCGCCCAAGAACCCCAGAAAGTGCAGAGGCTTCTTCGAATACCGGGTCAGGAAGATCACCGTGATGATGTCCAGGGCACGATGGAGGTACTCGCGGGGATAGCGGGACTGGCGGAACCAGCCGGGCAGCTGCTCGATCCGCTCTTCGGAGACCCGATAGCCCTGGCGTTCGGCCATGACGGCCAGAAAGCTATTGAGGTCGCCGTACAGTTGCAGCGATTCCAGGACCTGCCGGCGCACCGCGAACACCCCGCTGTTCACATCGTGGAGTCGAAGGCCGGTGAGCCGGTTCACCATCCAGTTGAAGGCACGCGAGATGGCGCGATTCAGGAGGGAGTCGCGACGCGGGTAGCGCCAGCCGACGACCATGTCGTAGCCCTCCTCGAGGCGCTGGAGAAGCCGGCGCAGGTCGCGCGGATTGGGACGAACGCGCACAGTCTGGTAAAGGATGATCTCTCCCCGCGATAGCTGGAGTGCCGCAGCCAGAGCGGCGGCCTCACCGAAGCGGGCACGCAGACGAACTGCCTGCGCCTCCGGCCAACCTTCAATCCCGGAGGTCAAGCGTTCGAAGGTGCTGTCGCGGCTTCCGTCGTCCACGAACAGCACCTCGTACGAGAGGCCGAGTTCGCCCGTCAACTGCCGAATCCCTGCGGCGACCTCCGCCACCTCCTCCGCGTTGTCGCTCAAGACCACGACAACAGAGACACGGGGCCGGCGACGGTTCTCCGCCCCGCCCGCTTTGCTCAACGATGGCTGCAACCGAGCCTCCACCTCTGCCATGAAACGCAACCTCTCCAACCGTTACCAGCCAGCCGAATCGCGCCAACTCACCTTCTGCGGACTACCCGGTACGGCACAGGACGGTCCCCGAGCGCTACAATGAGTTTGCCCACCAGGCCGAGCAGGACGAACTGCATGGCCGCTGCCAGGAGCAGGAATACCAGGCTCGCCAAGATGTTGAGCTCGCTTGCGTCCGGACTGCCGCTTGTCAGCTTGGTGGCCATTGCCACCCCGAAGCCCAATGCCGCCAGGAGGCAAACGGCCGCGAGCTTGCCGAAAAAGTGCAGGGGATTCCGCTCGTACTTCAGCAACAAGCTCAGCGTGAACAGGTCCATGATCACCTTGTAGGTGCGCGTGATGTTGTACTTGGACTTGCCCGCCACCCGGGGATGATGCCGGACCGGCACTTCCGCAATCCGCCCCTCCTCCAAACGGGACAGAGCGGGAATAAACCGATGGAGCTCTCCGTAGAGCCGGATGCGATCGATGATCTCCCGCCGGTACGCCTTGAGGGCGCAGCCGGTGTCGTGGAGCCGGACACCCGTCACGGAGCAGATGAGGCGATTGGCAAGCCAGCTCGGGACCTTCCGGATGAGAAGCTTATCTTTGCGGTGGCGTCGCCAGCCGCTCACCACGTCAAACCCTTCCTCAAGCTTTTCCAGCAGAAAGGGGATATCCGCGGGATCGTTTTGCAAGTCCCCGTCCATGGTGATGATGATGCGTCCGCGGGCGTTTTCGAACCCTGCAGCCAGGGCAGCCGATTGACCGAAGTTGCGACGCAGGCGCACCACGCGTACCCGCGGGTCGACCGCTGCCAGGTGCTCCAGAAGGCGCGGCGAGGCGTCGCGACTGCCGTCGTCGACGAGGATAAACTCCCACGGGAGTCCAAGCTGATCCATCGTCTCCGTAACCCGGCGGTGAAGGGCCTGGATGTTCCCTTCCTCATTGTAGATCGGAACCACGATGGAAAGATCAACCGCGGCCGGCTCAGTCGTAGGCATGGTTGTCCCATCCAGATACAATTTCTTCCCTCTACCGCGCCATCCAGGAAGCGAAGGACCGAAGAGTGCCCGCCACAAACTCGGCCACAATCGCAGCCGCCTCCACGAATGGGAGGCTATCGCTTATACTCCAGGCTGAAACGGCTCTCTACCTTTGCCGACGCAGGTTGCCTGCGATGCGACCAGAGGCGTTGCCAAGATGGTGCCAAATGCGGGGCCGTCGGTGGGCTTAGGCGGAGGAATCCGCGGCGTGCTGGTCCAAGGCCGAGGCCCAGTGAACCAATCCCCCCAGCGCTGCCAGGAAGAGAGCTTGCACGAAGAACAGGAGCGAGACAGAGAAAGCCACCTCCGCCGGCACGCCGACCTGCCCGAGCAGGGCCACAAAACTGGCTTCCCTGACGCCCAGCCCGGCAAAAGCGATCGGGATGGCCGTCAGAATCGTCACAGCGGGCACGACGAAAAGGTACACCGCAGGAGAAGCAATGGCCCCCACACTGAGTCCCAGCAAATACACAATGATCACCCCCAGACACTGGTAGACGATGCTGAGGGCGAACACCAGGAGGATGCTCTGTCCCCCTCGGAAACTGGCCGCGAAGGCCTGCCGGATTCCGGCCACCGTTTGGGCCAGGCGGCTGGCCCGCGTTCTTTGAAGGGCGCGCTCCAGAGGCAGGAGGACGCGCGGCCACGCGACGGCAGCCAGACAGCAAAGGAACACGCCGAAACACAGAACGAGAGCGGGACCGAATCGATAGAGCATTTCCCGCGAAGACGGGAAAAAGTAGGCGCACCCAGCCAGGAAAAACAGAGCCCCGAAGCCAATCGCCCGCGTGGTCACCAGAGTGGCGGCCGCCTCGGTTACGGGGGTCCCGAACCTCTTCAGGTACAGAGCCCGGACCACATCGATCCCGAGGCTACTCGGAAGGAGGGTCCCGTAGAAGTTGCCAACCAGGTGGGCGTACAGCACGGCGCGAAGTCGCATTGGTCCAGCCGCGTGCCGGATGACCAGGAGCCAGGTCAGCACCATCAGGAACTGCTGGACGAAGAGCACCAAAAAAGCCCCGGCCAGAACCGCGCGTCTCACCGACCCGAGGACCGCCGTCAGCTTGGGCCAATCGATGCGGGTCGCCAAAATCCAGAGGATCAGACCGCTCAGAACAACTTTGGCTGCCAATTTCAACCGCGCGGACATGCCGTTGTACCCGTTCCTCTTGGCCGGGACCGAGACCGCCTGTTCCGGGGATAGCGGCTGAGGCCTAAGGTGCCCACTGCCGCAACGGTTCAGGCAACTGGATCCTGGAGGTTCAACTCCTCCCAGCTCCTCAGCCACAGCTCCAGCACGTAAAGCGCCCAAAGCCGGTGCGAATGATCGTGGCGCCCTTCGGAGGTCTCCCTGATCATTTCCTCGAGGCGATCGGCCCGGACGAGCTCCCACTGGACAATCCTCGGATTCCGGAGCAGGGTCTGCCGCACCTCTGCGCTGAGGACGTTGTCTTCGCGCAGCCACTTACGCATCGGAACGCTGTGCCCAAGCTTGTCCTTCCGATAGACGATCGCGTCCGGGAGGATCCCCTCCATGGCCTTCTTCTGGATGTACTTCTGTTCCCTGGAGTTGGGAATCTTCAGCTCTCCCGGAATGCGAGCGCAGAAGTCCACCAGCTGCGGATCGAGCAGCGGACACCGTGCACGGATCCCGAAGGCGCGAAGGAGAGAAAGCCGCCGCAGGTAGAATTGCACCACGGTGTAATAGTCGCCGAAGAGGGCGCGGTCGAGCTCGTCCGGCCAGGGAAGCGCCGCGTAGAGTTCACGGAGCCAGGCAAGCTGGGCGCCTTCCCGTACCTGGGGCCACAGTCCGGGTGACAGCAACGCTTCCAGTTCCCTGGGCGAGTAGTAGAGACGCCAGCGGTTGCTGTGGAACGCGCGCGGAAACCTCTGTCCCTGAACGAAGCGCTTGAGCTTCACGCTGAGACTGCTCTTCCGGTGCGACTCCGGGATCAGCCTGGCAACCCACGTTACGGGCCAACGGGCGAAGGCAGGGACTCTTTCCCAGGCTCTGGCCGCGCGGTCAGCCAGATAGACGGGATGGCCGGCAAAGAGCTCGTCGCCCCCATCGCCCGTCAGCAAGACCTCGATCTTGCCTGATGCGTGCTGACCCAGCAGGAAGGTGGCCACCTCGATGCCCAGGTCGGCCTGCGGCTCGTCCATGTGGCGCACCATCTCCGCGGCGGCCAGGGCTCGCTCGGGCGTGTACTCGACCTGTTCGTACGTCGCCCCGTAGTGACGAGCCACCAGGGAAGCGTAGTGGGACTCATCGTAGGTCTCCACCGGGCAACGGAAGGAGAAGGCGCGCAGTTGCCCGGGCCGATATTGGCTCGCAAAGGCCATCACCGTGCTCGAGTCCATTCCCCCGCTCACCGACACACCTACCTGCTCATTTTCCGGCAGGCGAACTCGCACGGCGCGGTCGAACTGACTCCGCAGCTCCGCAATTAGTTCGCCGACGCTTCCGGAGAACTTGTTTCCAAAGTCCGGGGACCAGTACCGCTCGCAGGTGACTTGGCTCCCCTGGATCCGTACAAGACATCCCGGCGGCACCTTGTGCACGTTGCGGATGAGCGTTCTGCCCGAGGGATTGTAGTTCAAAGTCAAGTAGGTCGCGAGGGCATCGTAATCGAGAGCCTCGGGAAAGCGAGCCCCTGCTGCCAAGGCCCGTAAGGAGGTGCTGAATTCTGTGTGGCCTTCGTCCGTGAGGCGAAAGTACAGCGCCTCCACGCCCAGATGGTCCCGCACCAGGATCAGTTCTCCGCTCTGGCGGTCGAACAGAGCGGCGGCGAATCCCCCGTTGAGCTTCCGAAATAGGGCTGGTCCCTCCTGGCTCAAACGGTCGAGGAGACGTTTGGCGCACCCCGCAGGGGCCTCACCCCCAGGGCACCCCAGGAGGTCGCCCCTGATCGCCAGCTGATAACGCTCGTTGGCGGCCAACTCGGAGAACAGAGACCGATCCGCGGGTCCAGAGGTCCGAAACTTGACCTGAAGCTCTTTGCGACCATCCGGAGTGACCAACACAGCGCCGTGCATCATCTTCTTTCACCTCGGAATCTCTTTCTTCACTTCGCATTGCTGGAGGCTGTGCGGCCCAGGGCCCCTTGTCTTCGACTGCTCTCCCTCCAAAGCCGAGTGGCCTCGCGAAACCGGATTCGCAGTGCCTCCCCCATGGATATCGACCCTTCTCCTGGGAGAGTGCGCAGGAAGACCTCATCGAGCCTCCAAAGATGGCGCAAGCCGCCCTCCTGATGATTTCGCCACGATGCGGGCTGGGCACCCCAGTGAACCGCCCTGTACCCACATTGCCGCATCGCCCCGAAGTGGCGCCGGGAAGCTGTGAACCAAGGCAAACAGAGGTGCTGCACCGGCTGGCCCATCCTCGCTTCGAGTTCAGCCCGTGCCCGGCCGAGCTCCTCACGGACCAGGCCCTGGAGCTCGTCCGCGGTCGCCCAATCGAAGGCATCGCGGACGCTCCGGAGAGCGCGTTCGTACGCCTCCCGCAGTCTATTGCGCCATCCCGGGTCTTCGAAGAACCTCCTTCCGCCCCCGCGGCGGACGACTTCTGTACAGAGCCCCGTGAGCTTTGGCGACACCCGGAGGCAACGATCCGTTGCGAGGAGCGGCGCCGAGAGGAACACAGGGGCACCGAGCACTGCCTCCTCGCCCCTCTCGGTGATCAGCTCCCGCACCCGGAGTGGCAGATGCGTGTTGGCAAATTCCCTGCCGAGCGCAGCCGGTGTGACAAATCCCACCAGAACGGGTTCTGTCTCCACCAGGACGTGGCGGTGGGTGTGAGACTGAAACTCGATCCGCCCCGTGGCAGCCATCGCCTCCATTTCCGGCCAGGTGCAGAGACGGGTCTCGGGTAAGCCCGTCTCCGCTTCCCTTTCGTGGCCAGAAGCGTGTCCCGCTTCGCCGGGAACGCAGCCTGTCACCACGAAGGCCGTCGCCTGGAACCCGAACTCCCTGAGCAGGGGGAACGCAGAATCAAAGAGGGACCGCCGCGCGTCGTCAAAGGTCAGGGCTACGCACCTCTCGGCTGCCGCTGCAGGGGAAGAAAGCTCGCTCACCCGCAAGGTCTTGTAGCCATTGGCCGCCAGAAACGCCAGTTGATCCCGAAAGCGATCCGCCTTCACCGTGTGGAATACGAAGATAGGCGGCTGCCCCCCGGGTAATATTCCGCCGCTCTGGAGTCTGCGCCACAG
The DNA here is from genome assembly GCA_034506315.1 of candidate division KSB1 bacterium. Lineage (GTDB taxonomy): Bacteria > Zhuqueibacterota > Zhuqueibacteria > Oleimicrobiales > Geothermoviventaceae > Zestofontihabitans. The sequence continues at coordinate 13,861 of JAPDPT010000002.1, forward strand.
CCCGCTGCGGAGCATCCAGTAGAGGTCGTCGAGATTCTTGCGGTACATCCACGCAACACGATGGCGCCAGCGCCGATACACGTCCATGGGATCTTCAGCGACTCAGGAGATTCCGGTACAGTTCTCCCAGTTGAGCGGCGCTCTGCTGGATGCTGAAGCGTTGCGCGTTGCGGCGCCCCTTTTCCCCCAGCTCCGCGGCCAGCTGGGGATCCTCGTAAAGCCGCCGGATCCCCTTCGCCAGAGCCTCAGGGTCCGCCGGTGGCACCAGAATGGCATTCTCCGGCGAGCCTACTGCCTCGGGGATACCCCCCACCGCGGTGGCCACAACCGGCTTCCCACAAGCCATTGCTTCCACGACGCTCAGGCCAAAACCCTCTCGGATCGAAGGGACCACCACCGCATCCAGCGCCGTAAGAAGCGACGGGATCTCGTCCACATGCCCCAGGAACTGAAGGGTCCCGCTGTCGAGGCCCAGGGCCCTGGCCTGAGCCAGCAGATCCTCCCTCTGGGGTCCGTCGCCCGCGACCACAAAGTGCATTTGGGGAAGTTCCTGGTGCAAGCGGTGGGCAGCCTGGACAAAGAAGTGCACTCCCTTTTCCTCGCGCAGCCGAGCGGCGACGCCCGCAATCCAAGCTTCCTCAGGCAGGCCGAACTTGCGCCTCAGGGATGGAGGTGGGACATTCACGCTGAATCGGCCCAGGTCGATGCCGTCGTAGATAACCGCGATCTTCTCCTCCGGCACGCAACGTGCGTTGGCCATAAAGTCGCGGACTCCGTGGGAGACGGCCACGCCGCAGTCGGTCCGGTTCCTCAGGAGCCAGTCGCCTATCCAGAACCATGGCTTCTTTTTGAGCACGGCGTGCTCGTGGATCACCGCTCGGCACCCACAGCCCGGCGCAGCCAGTCGGACCAGGTAGGATGCGTAGTACCCATGGCCGTGCAGAATCTGGGCACGGTGCTTCTCGGCAAGTTCGCGCACCTTTCGCACGTCCCGGGGCAGGCGGAAAGCGCCGGAGCGAAACCACTCGAGCCTAACCCCGTTCTCCTCGACGAAATCACACCCGCGGTCGTAGCGGAGGTTCACCACGACCATCTCGAAGCCAGAGGAAGGGGCCCAGCGGTTCCAGTCTACCAGCAGCCGGGCAACGCTGCTCGGGTTCACCCCATCCATCGAGAGCTTATCGATGACGTGAAGGACCCGGATGAAGCTCGGGCGCTCCAGGAGGGCGCGATCAGGCTCCTGCATTGGCCTTCTCCGCAGCACTTTCCAGGCGGGATCTCACCACGCGAGCGGGCATTCCGACGGCAATGGCATAGTCGGGGATGTCGGAGTTCACGACCGCTCCTGCCCCAATGATGGCGTCGCGGCCTACCCGGCAGCCGTCCAGCACAACCACGTGGGCACCGATCCAGGCGTTATCGCCGATCTCGATGCCTCGCGCTTCGCGAGGCTGGTCGATGATGGGAACATCGGTGCGGGCAAACGTGTGGGTGCCGCCCACGAAGTAACTGTATGCAGCCACCAGGATGTTCTTTCCCAGCCTCACAGATCCCGCCGAGAAAACCTCGCAGTTGAAACCGATATTGGCGCCGTCGTCGATCGCGATGTCGCCGTTCTTGCAACTGAGGATCGTGTTCCTGCCCAGAAATACCCCGTTGCCGATGCGAATGCCTTGATTTGCCCAGCCCTTGGCGTCCAGGACGCAGTTGTCGTCGATCACCACGTTGTCACCGATCTCGATCTTGCGAGGGTGACGAATGACCACGTTGGTGCCAAACGTCACATTGCGGCCTACCCTGCCCAGGACTAATGGGTAGAGTTTGGCGCGGAGCACCATTCCCAGCGCCCCCGGAACCCACGAAGCCAGGAGCATAATAAGCTCGTACTTCAGCAGAAACCAGAGGCTCGTACTGCCTACGACCAGCTCCTGATATTTCCTGAGCTTTCCTCCCTTCTTGTCGAAAAGCTCTTTCTGGATATCGATGTGATCGCGCTCATCGCCCATCCCACGACCTCCTTAAAGCTCCGCCTCGTCGGCCGTCGGGTCTACCGACCTGCCTAATCTGCAGGCGCACCCCCGGTTCTACAGCCAGCCGTGAGCCCGGTACCATTCCGCTGTCCGTTTCAGCCCCGTGTCGAGATCTACCTTGGGTCGATAGCCAAGCAGGGTTTTGGCTTTGGAGATATCGAAAGCGCGGTTTTTGGTGAAGAAATCGAGTCGACGTGGGTAGAGGGGCGGCTCCACCCGGAGCAAGCGGCAAAGCCTCTCGCAAAGGTAGGCGGCCGCCAGGACGGGCCCGACCGGTACATGCCGGATTCTGACCTCTACGCCCAGAGCTCGGCCGATGCGGCGCACCAGTTCGTTCAAGGACAAATACTCCTCACCCGCCAGGGTGAACACTTCGCCCTGGATCTCTCGCCGCTCGGCTGCCAGGATCATCCCCTCCACCAGATCTTCGACGTAGGTCATCTGATAGAGGACCTCCCCGTCGCCGATCATCGTGAAGGTCCCTCGCGCGGCTCCGCGGAAAAGCTTCAGGAAGCGGCGGTCGCCTGGACCGTAGATCCCAGCCGGGCGCACCACGATCCCCGACAGACGGGTCGAACGGAAGAATTCCAGAGCGGCCAGCTCTCCCAGCATCTTGCTTCGCTGATAGTGATCCCCAGGATTGTAAGGGGTCTCTTCGGTGGCCGGGGGATGGCGGATTTCCCCTTGTACCCCCACGGTGCTGCAGTGCAGGAATCGTGCTACGCCTGCCGAGACAGCGGCCTCCAGAAGCCGGCGCGTCCCCTCGACGTTTACCTCGTAGAATTCGCGGACGGAGCGCCCCTCGCGGCGGTAGAGGGCGGCCACATGGTACACTGTCTCCACCCCTTCGCAGGCCCGGCGCAGCGATTCCTGGTCCGCGAGGTCCCCTACGACAATTTCGATCCCATCGGGCTCCAGCAAGCCCAGTCTTCCCGGGTCCCGGACCAGCGCCCGCACCCGGTAGCCCTTCTGTCGGAGCGCCTGGGTGAGGTGACTGCCCGTAAATCCCGTTGCGCCGGTCACCAAAACCGGCCCATTCGCCGACCCGTTTGCCACTACGGCCACTCCAGCTTTCGCCTGTACGACCCTCGGGATTAACCCATACCACTTCACGCCTTGCGGTCAGGCAAAGCGCTCGCGCCACTTCATGAACATGAACAGCGCCCAGAGGCGATGGCTGTGGTTCTCCACCCCGCGCATATGCTCATCGAGCAGTCTGTGCACATAGGAAACGTTGAACAGCCCCGTCGCTCGCAGCTTATCGGGCGCCAGGACCGAAAGAACCATGTCGCGCAGCTCATCTCGAATCCAATTCTTGATCGGGATACTGAACCCTTCTTTGCCGCGCGTGAGGATCTCGGTTGGCAGCGCATCGCGGAACGCCTCTTTGAGGATGCGCTTGCGTACCCCTTTCCAGACCTTATAGGGGGCGGGCATCCTTAGGGCCAGCTCCACGATCCGATAGTCCAGGAGGGGGACGCGGACCTCGAGGCTGGTGGCCATGCTCATTCGGTCAACCTTGACCAGGATATCATCGACGAGATAGGTGCGCACGTCGACGTAGATATCGCGGTTTAGCCAGTCGAGGTCAGAAGCCTCCTGGAAGTATCTCCAGATGTGCTGGAATCGAGCCTCCTCGTCGTTCTGAGCCATAAGGTCGGGGCTGAGGAGCTGCCGTCGGTCCTCCTCGCTCAGGAAAATCATCCAGCGAACGTGATGGAGGGACGCGGGATAGCGAGCGCCTTCGACGAAGCGCTTGTAGGTGTTAATCACGCCCTTCTTCTTCGAGGTGGGTGGCAAAGCACGAGCCAGAGGCTCCGCCACTCCTCTCCACAGGAAGCCGGGTACAATCGGCAGATAGCGCTGGGCCAGACGATCCGCCACGTAGGTGTCGTAGCCGCCGAAGAGCTCATCGCCGCCGTCGCCCGAGAGGGCGACCTTGACGTTCTGGCGCGCGTTCTGGGAAACGAGATAGGTCGGGAAGACGCTGAAATCGCCAAGGGGCTCGTCCAGGTGGTAGATCAGTTTCTCCACGAGCTCCACGGCTCGCGGCTCGATGATCGCCTCGTGATGGCGGGTGGCGTAGCGTGTGGCTACGAGCCGCGCGTAGTGAAGCTCGTTGTAGCTGCTTTCCCGGAAGCCGATGGAAAACGAGCGCACCGGCTCCGAGGCTTCCCTGGCCATGGCCGCCGTCACGACGCTGGAGTCGATTCCGCCGCTCAGAAACACGCCCAGGGGCACATCGGCAATCAGGCGCAGGCGCACGCTGTCGTGCACCAGCCGGCGCAGCTCCTCAACGGCCTCCTCATAGCCCACAGGGCCAAGCTCGCGATAGGGGCGTAGCGGGTCCCAGAAGGGCCGCAGCTGCGGCTCGCGTCCGTCGAAGACCAGATTGTGTCCCGGCGGAAGCTTGCGAATCCAGCGGAAAATGCTGTACGGTGCGGGGATGTACTCGTACGTGAGGAAAAGCTCCAGGGCCAGAGGATCCAGGTCCCGTTTGACACCCGGCACCTCCAGAATGGACTTGATCTCTGATCCCCAGGCGAAGAGCTTCCCGTCCCAGTAATAGTACAGGGGCTTGATCCCCACGCGATCCCGCGACAGGAAAAGCTGGTGGCGCCGCGAATCCCAGATCGCGAACGCCCACATTCCGTTGAAGCGGGTCACACACTCGTGCCCGTACTCCTCGTAGGCGTGGACGATCGATTCGGTGTCGCTGCGGGTGACGAACCGGTGGCCGCGACGGACAAGCTCCTCCCGAATCTCCCGGTAGTTGTAGATCTCGCCGTTGAAGACGACGGCGATGGTCCCGTCCTCGTTGAAGATGGGCTGGCTACCGGAGCTCAGGTCGATGATGCTCAGGCGACGCATGGCCAGACCTACCCGGCCGTCCCAATAGAAGCCGTCCTCGTCGGGGCCGCGATGGGTGATGACCTTGGCCATGCGGCCAAGCAGGGTTTTCTTGTCCTCGGGCCAGTTCTCGCAGTAAAGGCCGGCTATGCCGCACATGTCGTCTTCCTTCTGGCGATGGCCTCCGTCGCCGCTGCCAGGAGCGTCTGTCGATAGCGCTGGTCGCTGAAACGCGTAGCGGCGTACCGCTTTGCTCGTTCGCCGAGGTCTCGTCGCAGTCCCTCATCGTGCAGGAGCCTGGAGAGGGCCGCAGCGAAGGCCTCCGGCTCGGGTGCGACCAGTGCACACACGTCCGGGCTCAGGACCTGAGTGTGGCTCCAGATGTCGGTGGCCACAATCGGCTTGCCCGAGCGGAGGTACGAGTAGATCTTCAAAGGCGTATTGGTCCCCGATACCCGCGGAGAGACCAGGACATCGGCCGCACGCACGAGGTGGTCGGCCGCACCCGGATGAACCGTTCCGAGGAAGTGTACGAGCCCGTCGAGACCCAGCTCTTGCGCAAGGCCCCGGTACGCTTCAACCTGGTCGGTGTGGCCGCCGGCGATCAGTAGGCTCCCCACCCAGGCGCTCCGATCACGCAGGATTCGCACGCTGGAGAGCAACAACTCCATTCCCTGGTAAGGCTCAAGGGTGCCCACGTACACAACCCAGGGACGCGGAAGAGCGCTGTCCAGTGTCAGGGAACCCGGCGTTCCCTCATCCCAAAGGAAGCTGTAATCGAGGGTGTTTTCCAGCAGGTAGAGCTTGTGGCCAAAGCCCAGGGCCTGGACGTAGCGGCGCAAGTCTTCGCAGATCACGAGCACAGAATCGCAATGGGACAGGATAAATCGTTCGAGGCTTTCCATGGTCCGGATCGCCCAGCGGGAGGAGGAGAAACGGAAGTTGGTCATCTGCTGCGCCAGACTGGAGTGCATGTCGTAAACGTGAGCACAGCCGGTGAATTCCCGGAGGAAGGCACCCACAAGCCCCGCTTCCTCGTGCGTGTGGACCAGGTCGTACCGGAAGGGCCGCCAGACGCTCAGCGTCCTGGCCAGAAGGAGTGCGTCCAGCACGGGCTTAATCCAGCTGGGACCCACCTTCACGCGGCGCACTCCGGGCAGCGCCCAGATGCGGTGAAACCTCACCCCCGGCAGGGCCACGTCCTGACCCAGGTGGTAGGTCACCAGATCGACCCTCACACCCTCGTCGGAGTACGCTTTGAGGCGCCCCACGACGCTAAAGGGGGTTCCCCGCGGCGTAAAGACCGGTTCGGGAGCAAGCATTAGGACACGTCTGGGCACTTCCACCGCGACGATCCTCCGACGCAGGCATGGCCTGAGACGAGAACGTACGGGTCGGCATCCTCCGCGCCGCGCCCGGGGGTATCGGCCCCGCGGGCGGAGCACGGCCTTCTCGACGGCTCTACCGCCCTACCCCTTCGTACACGAAGCCCTCTTTCTCCATTTTCGGACGATCGTAAACATTCTTCAAATCGACCATGATGGGTTGCTTCATCACTGCCTTGAGGCGGGCAAGGTCCAGGCTGCGGAACTGGTTCCACTCCACAGCCAGTACCACGCAGTCGGCGCCAGTAGCTGCCTCGTAGGCATCGGTACAATAGGTGACGCCGTCGGCGTTCAGGACCTTCTTCGCTTCTTCCATGGCTGCGGGGTCGTAGGTTCGCAGCTTGGCCCCCATCTTGAGCAGCTGCTGCCCGATCCAGATGGCAGGGGCTTCCCGAACATCGCTGGTGTTCGGCTTGAAGGAAAGACCCAGGAGGGCGATGGTTTTCCCTTCCACTTCCCCCAGGACTTTCTTGATTTTGTCGAGCATGCGACGCCGCTGCCGTTCGTTGACTTCGATGACCGCCTTCACGATCTGCAGCTCCACCCCGTACTTCTCCGCCACTTTTACGATGGCCCGGGTATCCTTCGGGAAACAGGAGCCGCCGAAGCCGGGGCCGGGATGGAGGAACTTGCGACCAATCCGATTGTCCAGGCCCATGCCCTTGGCCACGTGGTGCACATCGGCGCCCACGGCCTCGCAGAGATTGGCGATCTCGTTGATAAAGGAGATCTTGGTCGCGAGGAAGGCGTTGCTGGCGTACTTGATGAGCTCCGCCGTTTCGAGGTTGGTGATGACGAACGGCGTCTCAATGAGGTACAGGGGCGAGTACAGATCTTTCAGGATCGCGATGGCCTCCTCGCTGTCGCTCCCGATCACCACCCGGTCCGGCCGCATGAAGTCTTCGATCGCGGAGCCCTCCCGCAGGAACTCGGGATTGGAGGCCACGGCGAAGTGGCTGGGGGTCGTCTGGTGCTTCTTGATCAGCTCTTTAATCCACTTGCCGGCCCCGACGGGCACGGTACTCTTGTTGACGATCACCTTAAAGCCGTTCATGTAGCGGGCGATGTCCTTCGCCACTTGCTCGACGTACTGCATATCCGCCGAGCCGTCCTCTCGGGATGGCGTGCCCACGGTAATGAAGATCACCAGGGAGTTCTCGACGGCCGACTTGAGATCCGTGGTAAACGTCAGCCTCCCTTCCTTCACGTTGCGGGCGACCATTACGTCCAGGCCCGGTTCGTAGATGGGCAGCACGCCGCGGTTCAGGTTGTCGATCTTCTCCTTGTCGATATCCACGCAGACGACAAAGTTTCCGAACTCGGCGAAGCACGCGCCCGTGACCAGTCCAACATAGCCGGTTCCCACCACACAGACGTTCATGCCGTCCTCCCGTCACACTCTGAGTAGCCCTCAAGCCGCTCCGTAGCCCGTCAGGACCACGAAGACGGTCTTGAGCATAATCTTGAAGTCCAACCACAGGGACCAGTTGTCGATGTACTCGAGGTCCATTTGCATCCAGCGCTCGAAGGGAACCTTGTTACGCCCGCTCACCTGCCAGATGCAGGTCAGGCCCGGTTTCAGGCTCAGCCGGCGCCGTTGCCAGACCTCGTACAACTCCACCTCGACGGGCAAAGCTGGCCTCGGGCCCACAATGCTCATATCCCCCTTCAGGACGTTGAAGAGCTGCGGCAACTCGTCGATGCTGAACTTCCGCAGGATTCGACCAATGGGCGTCACGCGAGGATCCCGCTTCATCTTGAACACGGGCCCGTTCATCTCGTTCATGCGCAGAAGCTCTTGCTTCTTTCTTTCTGCTCCCGGAACCATCGTCCGGAACTTGTAGAGGGTAAACTTGCGCCCGTTGAGGCCGCAGCGCTTCTGCTTGAACAGGACCGGTCCGGGCGAGGTAAGCTTGATCAGAATGGCGACCACCAGCATCAGGGGGGAAAACGCAATTAGCATCAAGGAGGCCAGCACGATGTCCAGCAATCGCTTGATAAACAGTTGCCACTGCTTAGCCCGGAACGTCTCGAATTCCAGCAGCGGGAAGCCATTGAAGTCGGTCTGACGAATTTTGGCGATCTTGAGGTTGTAGAGATCGAGGGAGACGGCCGTGCTGATCCCCAGGTTCTCGCAGGCCATGATGGCCTCGTCGATCCGGTGCAGCCAGAGGCGAGGAACCACGAAAATCACGCGGTCGATCACCTTCCGTTGCAGAATGAAGGGAATGTCCTGGATACGCCCAAGGACGCGGTAGCCCTCCACCTCTTTCCCGAACATCCCGTGTTCATCGTCGATGAGACCGACGATCCGCAGGCCCCAATGCGAGTTCTCCTTCACGGCGCGGATGAATTCGCGGGCACGCTTACCCGTCCCCACGATGAGCAAGTTGATCTGGTTGTACCCCTTGCGGTGTACACTGTCCAGGAATTTGATGAGCAGGTACTTCTCCCCCATCAGGATGACCATCGCCACCACCGAGCAGGTCACCAGGTAGAGCCGGCTGGTGAGCTGCCACTTGAACAGGAAGGCGATGGCCGAGGTGGACAGGGTGGCCAGGATCATCCCCTTGCCGATCGCCGCATTGATCTCCCTCAGGCGGCGCATCCGGAAATGGGAGTAGATGCCCTGGGCTGCCAGCAGGATCAGCCAGGAGGCCACAAAGGCCACCAGCAGCCCGACATTCCGGAGGGTGAAGTAGTAGAGGCCCGACCAGTCGGGGGCGATGGCAAACGCCTTCTGCGAAAGGCCGAACGCGCTGCGGATGTACTCATCCACAAAATACGCCAGCTCGAAGCCCACCACGAGCATCGTGGCGTCCAGGATGCGCATTACGTGGACGAGGAATTTTTCCCTTTCGCTGATCATACCGCTTGCCTAACCCACCTCCTTCTCGTCCTCGGGGTAAAGGAAACGCTTCTCCTCCTGATACCATTGGACAAAGCGCCGCAGGCCCTCCTCAATCGGCACCTGCGGATCGTAGCCCAGCTTCTCCCGCGCCTTGCGGATGTCGGCGAAGGTTACGGGTACATCTCCGGGCTGCTCCGGCAACTGCTGGATTTTCGCCTTCTTGCCGAGGAGTCCCTCCAGCAGCCGGATGAGCTCCGCGAGGGCCACGGTCCGCGCCTCGCCCAGATTGTAGATCTCGTAGCCTTCGCATCCATCAATGGCGCGGAGGACCCCCTGTAGCACATCGTCGATGTACGTGTAGTCCCGGCGCGAGGTGCCATCGCCGTACATGGGCACCGGCTTTCCTGTGTCGATCAGCCGCGTGAAGCGGTGGATCGCCATGTCCGGCCGCTGCCTGGGACCATACACGGTGAAGAAGCGGAGGCAGGTGGTGTGAATGCCGAACAGGTGGTAGTACGTGTAGCAGATGAGCTCACAGGCCTTCTTGGTGGCCGCGTACGGCGAGATGGGATTGTCCACGGGGTCGGTTTCGGAAAACGGGACCTTCCGGTTGGCTCCATATACCGAGGAGGTGCTGGCGAAGACCATCCGCTGAACCCCCGTCCTCCGCATCCACTCGAGAAGCAGGGTGGTTCCGTGGACGTTTACCTGCTCGTAGAGCAACGGGTCACGGATGCTTGGCCGAACGCCCGCTCGTGCCGCCAAGTGAGCCACCACATCAAAGGGGCCCATGGAGAAGGCTTCTTCGAGAACGCGCTCCTCCCGAATATCCCCCTCCACAAGGCGGAAGCGCGGGTCCCCCACGCACCCAGCCAGGTTACGCCGCTTAATCCTCGGATCGTAGTAGTCGTTGAAGTCGTCGATGCAGACTACCGTGTCACCGCGCGCCAAGAGCTTCTCGCAGAGGTGGGACCCAATGAATCCCGCTCCTCCCGTGACCAAGATCCTCATCGTCGATCCTCGGCGATCAGTAATGGTAGTAGCTGTACGCCTCGTGGCCGAACTCCTGCGTGGCCCCGTTGATCACCACCCCCAGCAGCTTGACGGGAACATTGGCGAAGAGGCCGAGTCGGCGTTTGGCGTCGCGATGGCTGGTCCGTTTGGCCCGCACAACCAGGGCCACGCCGTCCACCTGAGCGCCAAGCACAATGGCGTCGGTAGCGGCCGCCAGGGGAGGCGTGTCGAAAACGATGAAGTCAAAGCGCCGCCCCACCTCGTCCAGGAATCGCTTCATCATCGGCGAGCCCAGAAGCTCGCTCGGATTGGGGAACATCGGGCCGCATGTGACCAACTTCAGATTGGGCACGTGCGTCTCCCGCAGGACCTCGTTGAGCGTAGCCGCACCCGACAGATAGTTCGTCAGGCCTGGCTCCTTGGGGACGAGGAACGTGTTGTGAAGCACGCCTCGCCGCAGATCCGCGTCCACCAGCAGTGTGCTGTGCCGCTGCTGGGCCATGATGATGGCCAGATTGGCGGCGGTGAAGGACTTGCCATCCCCCGGTTCCAAACTGGTGAGCACCAACGTGTGGATTCTGCCGTGCGTCTTGCTGAACACGAGGTTGGTGCGCAGAGATCGGTACGCCTCGCTGATGGGCGTGGGTCGATAATCGTCCGTGACCAGCTGCCGATCGATCCGCCGGATCTTCTCGTCGTCCCGGTAGGCGGGCACGTCGTCGAATTCCGCCAGTGGGATTACGCCCAGCACGGGAAGGCCCAGGTGACGCCGGGCGTCCTCCACCGTCTTGATTCGCGGATCGAGGAGCTCCAGAACACCGGCCACCCCCACCCCTATGGCGAAGGAAAACATCAGACCTATCAAGGCGCGCTTTTTCTTGTTGGCGTTAATGGGATACTCCGGCGGGATCGCTGGGTCAAGGATCTCCACATCTTTCTCTTCTGCGGCCTCCTCGATCCGCGCCTTACTCACCTCGATCTGCAGGTTGGTGTACAGTTCCTCGCTCACCTTGAGGTCGCGCTCCAAGTCGGACAGCTGGGCCTGTACCTGCGGGACCTGGTAGATCCTCTGGTCCATCACGGACAGCTCGCGCCGTTTCTTCTGGATATCGATGGTCAGACGTCGCAGGTACCCTTCGGCCACCTCCCGGATCTGGTCGAACACGGAATCGAGCCGGGCCGAGGCGAGGCGGACATCGGGATTGGTAGCCGGCAGCGTCTTCCGGAGCTCCAGGTACTCCTGGGCGCGATGATCCACCTGCTCGGCCAGGACCATCGCCCGCGGATCCCTGGCCAGATCGCCAATGCGGACCAGTTGCTGGTGGAGGTAGATATCCTGAGGCTCGACCATCTTCCCTGAGCGGCCCACTACAGCGGCCCGATCGACCAGATCGCTCAGGCTGCGGTGCAGGTTCTCGAGCGCCTCGATCTCCTGCTCCATCTTGTCGCGATCGACGAATTTGTCGCCGGAGGCCTTCGCCAGGTCGGCCGCGTACATCTGGCGGAAGTTTTTCAGCCGCTCCTTCGCCTGCTCCAGACGGTCCCTGGCCGCCTCCAGCTGCTTTTCCAGTAGCTCCCGCCGTGCGCGCAGATTCTTGTAGCGCAGGGAGATGCTCCGGTCCACAAAGATCTCCGCGAGGCGGTTCACAGTGAAGGCGGCAAGGCGTGGATCATCGCTCTGCACCTTCAGCGAAAGAACCGTTCCCGGGTCGCGGAGGGACATGTCCACAGAGTTGCGGAAGTTCTTAACAGCGCGATCAAAGCGGCTTACCTCGAGGGTGATGCGCTGGGGCAGCGGGCGCAGGGCCGGGTTGACCCGGAAGGAAAACCCCGCCACCGACACCGTGTCGTTGAGGATTTTCCACACCGATCCGGTGCGCAGCCGAAGGGTGCGTGTCTCGTCCACGCGGCGCAGGACCTCGAACGTGCTGTCGCCGATCAGGATCTCGTACTGTCCAGGCCAGGGCTGGCGCGTGCACGTCAGCTCCGAGAAGACGTCCGTGCGGCGCAGCTCCCCCATCTCGGGCCCGAGCTGGACCGCAAGACCGAGTTTCTGGACAACTTCCTCCGCAAACGTGCGGCTGGTAAGCTGAGTGAGGCGGGTCTCGTTGAGGAGTTGCCCGGTTCGATCGGAGGAGTCCTTGAACTGAACCAGACACTCGGCCTCGTACACCACCGGCAGGCGCTTCAGATAGACGACCCAGAGCGCCGTCAAAACGAAGGTGATCCCCACCACCAGCCAGCGGCGCTCCCAGATCCCGCGCATCAGCCGGGCCAGGTCGATTCCGCCCCCCGCCTCGTGCACTTCAGCATCGACAAGCAGCTCGTCCATCCCTATCCCCAACTCGCTGATTCAGCGTAGACGCGAAAGATGGCCTGCCTACTACCATCGCTCCACCAAGCGCAGGTACAGCAGCACCAGGGTCGAAACGTAGGATGTGTACTCCAGCGCCGTGCGCAGGTCCAACCGGCGACGGTACGGCACAACCAGAACATCCCCCGATTGGACCCCGATCTGGGCCAGGGTCTGGCCGGCACGAAAGGCCTCTCGCAGTCCATCTATCACCTTCCGATTCCCCCTCTGGACGTACATCCCTTCCAGATTGGCCTGCATCTCGGGGCCCCCGCTCAGCTGCAGCACCTCCCACAACGCCGAGGAAGGTTCCGCAAGGTAACTCCCCGGCTCCTTGACCGCCCCCCAGATGAGAACACGGATGAGCGGCCTGGCCATCACGACCGGCCGCTTGGAGATCTCGGACAGCCTCGCTTCGATGGCCTTCTCCACGGCGAGCATGGGCTGCCCGGCCACCCGAAAGGTCCCCAGGCGAGGGATGAGGATGTCGCCGTTGCCGTCGACGGTGTAATCCCCGCTGAAGGCCGTGAGAACATCCTCACGGGACGAGGTCTGCGCCGCATCCCAGACACGCAGCCGTACGGCGTCCCCTGGTCCCACCGTGCGCGTCGAGGAAGATGTCTCGGGAGGGTTGCATCTGCCCGCCGACAATACACCCCAAAGGCCGACGAGGAAAAGTGCCGCTACAACCGGCTTTCCAACGCAGTGTTTTTTCGCCATCTCTACCCTCACAGCTGGCGCGTTCGTTCTGCCCCCGCTCGATGGGCAAGAGCTGTGCCATTCGATCCGGTTCGAGGCCGTCTCTGAGCCTCCGTGTTCGGCTCGCTCCCAGAGCTTCCCGGAGCGGGAGATCCGCCCGGCTTGCCCGCCGATGTCTGGGGGATCCTGCAGCGAAGGGGGCCCTGCGTTCGCGCAGGGGGAAAGCTTCCGGGCAGCAGGCATCCTGTCTGCCGCTGGCCGCCGCATAGCCAGCACCCGGAGTCAGCGCGAGCGATAGAAACGGAACCTCTTCTCTTTGGTTTCGAGGTTCAGTTCCCGGAGAATGCGGTACAGGCGGAATGGGTTGATCCGCGTTCTTCCGAACCTGGGACTGCGAAGCGTCTTCCAGATGTACCACAGGCCCCCCAGGGGGAATTCGATCACGATTCTTCGGATCTTTTCGTGGATGGGGAGAAGCTCGTCGGGCAGCGGCTCGGCCTTCCCGGCCATTGGGGAGGAGGTCGGCTGGGCGGGGACCAGAACTTCGGGGCTCGCCTCACCTTCTGCGGGTGCGGTCCGCATCACCCCGGCGGTGATGTCGAGCCCGAGGGCCAGGTCGAAGTCGTCGATCGCCTCTTCGATGTGGTCATAGGCCTCGATGATGCGGTCGAACTCGAGCATCTCGAATACCTCGCGCACCTCCGGGGACATGTGGGCCACCCGCAAATCTCCGCCTTTCTCGCGGAGGTCCCGGATCTCTCCCACAAAGGCGCCCCAACCGGCACTCGACACGTACCCCACCCCCGCCATGTCGACGAGGATGTTCACGAGGCCCTCCTTCTGGAGCTGCGCGAGGATGCGATGGACTTCTGGGGCCGTTGTGGTGTCGATGAAGCCGCGGAGACGGAGAAGGGCAATATCTTCCCTCGCCCCCACCCGTAACACTTCCACTTGGATGCCTTCGGGTCGCGCAGGATCAGCGCTCAAGGCCTATCGCCCTCGCGTTGTGCGCGTTTCTGCCCCGCTCTCCGTTCACGCGTCGAAAACCCGCGGAGCCAGCCCAACAAGACGGCCCTTGCTTCGGGCAAGGGCCTCCTCACGGATCCGGTTCGAAAAACTCTCGCCCCCCGGCAATTTCGATCTCGACCTCCCGGTCCCTCCTGCCGCCAGCGCCGGGCGCTTCACCGGTTTACCTGCTGGTGATGAGCTTCTTGTAGAGGGCCACGTACTTCCGTGCCGAAGCTTGCCAGGAGAAATCCTGGCGCATGGCATTCTTCACCAGTTTCGTCCAGGTTGTCCGATCCTGATACACCTTTAGAGCTCTGCCGATGGCATCCAGGAGAGCCGCCGCGCTGTACTCCTGAAAAACGAATCCGTTTCCACGCCCGGTTTCCGGATCGAAGTCCTGAATCGTGTCGGCCAGGCCCCCCGTGGCGCGCACGATGGGGATCGTCCCGTATCGAAGGCTGTAGATCTGGTTCAGGCCGCACGGTTCGTAGCGGGAGGGCATGAGGAACATGTCGCTACCGGCCTCGATGAGGTGGGCCAGTGGTTCGTCAAAACGGAGGTTCACCGAGAGCTTGCTCGGGTATTTCTTGGCGAATTTCTCGAAGATCTTGTGGTACTTGGGGTCGCCCGTACCGAGCAGCACCATCTGGACATCCATGGCCAGAATTGAGTCCATCGCCTCGGCCAGGATGTCAAAACCCTTCTGCTCAGCGAGGCGGGAGATCATCCCGATGACTGGCACGTCCGGGCGAAAGGCCAGGCCCACGTGCGTAAGGAGGGCCTCCTTGTCTCGGAGCTTCCCGGAGAGGTCAGACGCGCTGTACTTGTGCGGAATGAACTCATCGGTCTCCGGGTTCCAAACCGTGTAGTCGACGCCGTTCAGGATGCCGTGGATATCGGCTGCCCGTTGACGCAGCACACCGTCCAATCCAGCCCCGAATTCCTCCGTCTGGATTTCCTCTGCGTATTTCTCACTCACCGTGCTGATCGCATCGGCGTAGACAATGCCGGCCTTGAGGAAGTTGACCTTCCCGTAGAATTCCAGGGGCCCGCCTGGCTGGAACAGCTCCGGGGGGAGATCGATCACTTCCGCTACACTGGCGTCGAATACCCCCTGGTACGCCAGATTGTGAATGGTCAAGAGGGTGCTCACCTTAGCGAAAAAGGGATCGCCCTGGAGGCGAGTCTTCAGGTAGGCTGGGATCAGGGCTGTCTGCCAGTCGTTGCAATGGATCACGTCGGGCTGCCAGTGCAGTACCTTCAGGACCTCAATCACAGCTCGGCAAAAGAGGGCGAACCTTTCCGGGTTGTCGCTCCAATCCTGACCCGTCGAGGGGTTGACGTAGAGGGAGTCGCGATCGAAGTACGGCGGGTAGTCGACGAAGTACACCTGCACCTTTGCATCGGGGAGGAAAGCGGACTTGGCGCTCACGACGTACTGCCGCTGGCCGAGGCGAACGGGAATCTCGCGCAGACGAATGACCTCGCGCAGGACGTATTTTCGTTCGCTGATGCAACCGTACTTGGGCATCATGATCCGGATGTCGTGGCCCATCTCCTTGAGGGCCTTTGGCAAGGCACCGGCCACGTCGGCCAGGCCTCCGGTCTTGGCAAACGGGGCTACCTCGGGACTGACGTAAAGGATATTGTACACGTTCTTCATTGCCACCTTCGCTCTCCCCGGTAGACGTGTCTCCGGCCCGGTAACGACGGCTCAGGAAAAGCTCTCGCGCAGGTATTTCGCGGCGTCCTCAGGCGGAGTCGTATTGATGTAGAAGCCTGAACCCCATTCGAAACCGGCCACCTTGGTCAGCTTGGGGATGATCTCGATATGCCAGTGGTACTCAGGATAGTCTGCTTCCTGAATCGGTGAGGAGTGGAGGATGAAGTTGTACGGTGGCCGGTCCAGCGTCAGATTAATGCGGGTGAGGATATCTTTGAGCGCCTCGGCCAGGTGCTGCAGCTGCTCCTCCGGCATTCGCTCGAAATGGGACTGATGGTCTGTGGGCAGAACCCACGTCTCGAACGGGAAACGGGGGGCAAAGGGCTCGATCACCAGATACCCATTGTGCTGGCTCACCACTCGCTTCTCGGTGAGCAGCTCCTGCCGAACGATGTCGCAGAAGATGCAGCGCTCTTTGTAGTTGTAATAGTTCCGGCTGCCGTCGATTTCCTCCTGGACCCTCTTGGGGACGATCGGCATCGCGATGAGCTGGGAGTGAGAGTGCTCCAGGGAGGCACCTGCGGCCGAACCGTGATTCTTGAACACCAGGATGTAGCGGAAACGAATGTCCTTGCGCAGATCCAGCATCCGCTCGCGGAAGGCCCAGAGCACAAGCCGAATCTGCTCCACCGGTAGGTCGGCCAGATCCAGCTCGTGGTCCGTGGTCTCGATGACCACCTCATGGGCCCCGATGCCGTTCATCAGATCGTAGATCCCTTCACCCCTCCGATTGAGATCCCCCTCAATTTGGAGAGCCGGGAACTTGTTGGAAACCACCCGTAACGTCCAGCCTGGAGTATTAGGCGGGGATCCGTCGGGGCGAACGGCGATGAGCTCCGGAGGTGTCTTGTCTTCGTTGCCGGGACAGAAGGGACAGAACCCCCCTCGTTTTCTCTCCGGTTCCACCGCCCAGTCGTGAGGCCTTTTACCGCGCTCCGATGAGATGATCACCCATCGCCCGATGACCGGATCCTTCCGTAGCTCCGGCATACCGTTCCTCGGCCTGCTCGCTCGCGGTTAGCTTCCCTTGCCGGTCCAAATGTACCACATTTGCGCCACTTAACCAACCCAAAATGGGGTGAGTATTCCCTCACCCCATGTCCATCCGTCCGCACCGGGATGTGAACCGGCTACCTCAGAGCTGGGACAGGTAGCTGCGCGCCTTGCTGACGTACTCGCTGTCAGGATAGTTATCGATCAATCGCTGGAATTCCTGACGGGCGCGCGCGCGATCGCCCAGCTTGAGGTAGCAGAGCCCGATCTTGAGCTGGGCATCGGCTGCCTTGTTTGTGCCCGGAAAGCTGAACACCTTCTCGAAGGCCACCAGAGCCTGATTGTAGTCCTCCATCCCGTAATAACATTCGCCGATCCAGTACTGGCAGTTGTCGGAGAGGGTATTGTTGGGGTCCGTTTGAAGCAGCTCCTGGAAGATCGCCAGGGCCGCCTTGAAGTTGCGGGCTTTGTACTCGGCCAGGGCATCTTCGTAGCGGACGCGGAACTCCGATGAGGGTGCGCGACCCTCGCCCGCGGCCTTCGGGCGGGCTCCGGCTGCAACCGGCGCAGAAATCCGCGCGCGGGCTTCCAGATCAGAGATCGTCTTTTCCTTCGCCGCCAGGTCCGCTTTCAGGCTGGCAATCTGGGCCTCGCGTTCCCGAAGTTGCCGCTCCAACTCCTGTACCCGATCTTTGAGAATATCGGTCTCGCTCTTCTGAACGGTGGTTTGCCCGGTTGCGGTCTTTTCCGCTTCGCCGCCCCTCGGGGTGATGCCGAGCAAGCGGAGAACCTCGTCTTCGGAGGGCGCCTGCTCTTGCTGGCCTTCGACGCCCAGAACCTCCTCTACCCCTGGCTGCTTGGCGGCCTCCTCCTTCTTACGCGTCCCGGCGCAGCCCAAAAGAGCCGCGCAGACCAACACGGACAAACCCAGCCCGCACAATCGAAAACGCAGAAGCGCCATCTTCACGCCTCCTTTGGCTATTCACGATGCCAGAGCAAATACCCTACGGATCCCCATCCCGCCACCCCCATGGCGCCCCCCAGAATCTTCCAGCCAACCCCGCTGGAAATTGGGCGCACCACATGAGGGCGATCTATCATGCCGCTAAACCCCAGGTTGGAGGCCTGATCCACCGCGACAATCGCGTACTCTGTTCCCGGGAAACGCACGTCAAAACCCGGGATCCGAGCTTCGTACCATTCCCCCTCCCCCGGCTTCATTCGCACCACGTTCCAGCGTGGTGTGCCGATCGGACGGTAAAGCAATGCGACGGTCCGCAGCGCCCGATCCTCGTAGACCTGGGCGCGCAGGAAGATCGTATTCCCCACCGGGGCAACATACACGGGCCTGTGGATCACGACGGGGCGCGACCGATCTTCCCCTTCCCCAGCTTTCTCCGGCGCCGGCGGTCCGGCCTCCGGAACCCCATCATGATCCTGGTAGCCGTCCGGATCTTCGGGCCGTGTGGGCTCAAGGTCCAGGGCGTTCGGCACCCCGTCGTCGTCCGGATCATCCGCAAACCAATGGCCAAAGCGGAGAACCAAGCCGACAAAGCCAGCCGCGATCTGATCCTTTTCCGAGCCACCCGGTTTCCCCTCGAGGTCATCGCTAAGAACGTAGTCGTACCGCACACCGATCTGGAAGGAGAACTTGGGGCTAAGGAGGTACTCCACACCCCCGCTTGTCCCAATGTGAACCTCTTTGTCCCAAGGCTCCTTGACCCAGGAGCCCCTGGATCCGTCCGTCTGCCAGCCGGTCACACCGCCCCCTGCCCCCAGAAAGGGCGACAAGCGCGACACAGGTCGAAAGTAGACCCGGAGTTCCCCCCCGAACTGCGCCGTTGCCGTCCGATTCCATCCCACGCCTCCTCCGGTTCCACCGGAGAGGCCCGTGCTTGCGTAAAGCGAAACGGCTGCGTAGGGGGAAATGTGGTAGCCCAGGGAGACGGCAGCCATCGGGCCGGGACGGCGAGAGACCTGATCACCCTCGACCTGGGAGATACCCACCCCCAGGGAAAGCCACCATGGCTTCAGCAGGTTCTGGGCAAACCCCACATTGCAAACTACGGCCCCCGCGAAGAGAAACCACGGCAACCCGCGCCTCATTGCCAATGCTCCCTCCCGGTTTGTGCGCAATCTACCCAACACAGGGGAAAATGTCAAGGCCTAAATCCGCACCCCCAACAACATCTTGACGGGTCGCAGTTCCACCTACAAGAAATTTGGGTGCCTTTTCGGTACACTCGGCCGAGCGTAGGGCGGTACGGGCGATCCGAAAAGGGACGATGGTTTCCAGCTGAGGGATGGGCAGCCACGTTCAGCAAGAAGCCCGTGGTCGCGCAGGCATCGGATCTGGGCGCTTCTCCGGTACCAGGCGGCGTCGGACCCGGGGTGGAAATCGGTCTCACTCTTACGGTACAGGGGGAGGGACAAGACGGCCTTCGGCAGACCGGCCCTACGGCAACTTAGTCCATAGGCTGAAAACGGTAGTCAGCTCACGGCTCAGGCTGCAACCTTTGGGCAGGGCGTTCAGGCGTGATCAGGGCCACCACCAGGTAGGCAATGATCCCCAGCACGAAGCTGGTCAACAGCGCGGCCAGAATCCAAAGGAGACGCACAAGGGTGGGGTCGAGGCGGAAATGGCGAGCCATGCCCGAGCAAACGCCAGCCAGAATTCTGCCTTCTGGCTCCCTGTAAAACCTCTCACGCTCAGGAGCCTGACCTTCCGCCCCGACGGCAGGCCCGGGCTGCTCTGTTTTCGCTTTCGGTTCCGGTCCGCGCCTCTCGGGCGCTGACAAGAGGTAGGCGATATAGGCGACCCCTGCCAGGATGATGAGCAGAGGCAGGAGATCGATGCCCCGGTCCCAGCCCCAGAAGGAATGGAGATGTCCGCGCCAGGGATGCCAGTAGGGGAAGAATCCGAAGGGGAACCGGAGGCGGGTCAAGAACCAGAGGCCCAACAAGATCAGGACCACACCCACAGCCGCACCCGTACTGGCTGCTTGCTTATCCGGGGCCGCTGGTTCCTCAGCGCGCCGGGGAATGAGGAGCCAGCTTGCCAGGTACATCCACACCCCCACGCCGCCGGCCAAAGCGGCCAGGACCCAAAGAATGCGGACTACGGTGGGATCGGTGTTCAGGTACTCGGCCACCCCCCCGCACACGCCGGCGATCATGCGATGGCTTGAGGAACGATAAAGACGTCGCGTCTGGTCTGCCATTATAGCCTCCAGTTACCAAGCGCCAGAGCTGCCAACCGGTGGTACGTGCGCGCAGGAAGATGGTTGCACCCGGGGTCTGAGCGCCGGCAGCTCGAAAGGCCACCCCTCAGCGTCTCTGCGCTTCCCCCGTCATCGGCACGAACCGAACCGGAATCACGCTCTTGCGACGCACGCGCCCCTGTTCGTCCTTGCTCACAACAACGAGGTCCTGGCTCCATTCCCCTACGGGAATCACCAGCCGGCCCCCGGGCTTCAGCTGGTCAATCAGGGGTTGCGGGACTTCTTCCGGGGCGGCGGTGACGATGATGCCGTCGAAAGGCGCCTCTTCCGGCCACCCAAAGTACCCATCGCCATGGCGGATGTGGACGTTCTTGTACCCGAGCCGGGCCAGCCGCTCGGCCGCCTCTTCCGCCAGCGGCTTGACGATCTCGATCGAGTAAACCTCACCCGCGATCTGGGCCAATATAGCGGCCTGATAACCAGAGCCAGTCCCCACCTCCAGGACCTTCTCGCCCCCCTTGAGCTGCAGACATTCGGTCATCAGCGCGACGATATAGGGTTGAGAAATGGTCTGCCCGTATCCGATGGGTAGGGGGGTATCGTCGTAGGCGGAGTCGCGCAGGTTCGAGGGGACGAACTCGTGGCGGGGCACCGTGAGCATCGCCTCCAGCACACGGGGATCCCGCACCCCCCGCGCCGCAATCTGCTCGTCCACCATCCGCCGGCGGAGCACCGTGTAAGGATCTTCGTGCGTCATGGGGCTCCGACCCGGCCCCCGGCGACCGATGCAGCCGTCGCCTCGGACCAACGCCAGTACGACCACACACCAGAGAACGGCACGCAACACAAAGGACCACCTCCCCGAACTTCTACCGCTCCCTGTCCCGCTGGGGAGACAACCCCTTCGGGCAGGCCGCCTTACCTCGGTCCCTGCCCACGGGTCGCCCACTGGAGAAGCGCGTCAACGTGTGCACACACATTGCGCCGCAAAGGATCCAGCGCGTACCCTCCTTCCAGAACGGAAACCAACCGGCCTTGCGCAGGGCTGGCTGTCGCGATCTCACAAACGATCTCCGTGAGTCTCCGGATCCCGGCCTCCGAAACCCGCATGGATCCCAGAAGATCGCCTTGCTGAAGATCGAAGCCCGCGGAGACCAGCACGAACTCCGGCTCAAAGTCCATTGCCTTTGGCCGCAGCTCGTCCAGGAATATCCTCTCATAGACCCGGTCGTCCGCTCCCGCAGGCAAGGGCACGTTGCACGTAGTCCCTTCTCCCTCGCCGTATCCCGTCTCCGTGCGCGTTCCGGTTCCCGGGTAGTGAGGGAACTGGTGTACGCTAAAGTAGAACACCGAGCCGTCGTCGTAGAACGCCTCCTGCGTACCGTTGCCGTGATGTACATCCCAGTCGACGATCAGTACGCGGTGGATTCCGTGCCTACCCTGCAGGTAACGAGCGGCAATGGCCACGTTGTTGAAAATGCAGAAGCCCATGCCACGGTCAGGGCAAGCGTGATGCCCGGGAGGGCGCACCGCGCAGAAGGCGTTGGCCACCTTTCCGGAAAGGACCGCGTCCACAGCTTCCAATACCCCTCCCACCGCGTACAGGGCTACCTCGAAGGAGTCCGGGGAAAGGGGCGTGTCCGCATCGAGGGCGCCGCCGCCTGCTTGGCAGAGCTCCTGTACCGCGCGCACGTAACGTGAGCGGTGCACCTGCTCCACCCACTCCATCTCGGCACGCCGTGGCTGCAGAAGGACAAGGCGGGACCATAGGGAGCGCTCTTTCAGCGCCTCAACAATCGCGCGTAGCCGATCCGGTGACTCCGGGTG
Organism: candidate division KSB1 bacterium; assembly: GCA_034506315.1. Classification (GTDB taxonomy): domain Bacteria; phylum Zhuqueibacterota; class Zhuqueibacteria; order Oleimicrobiales; family Geothermoviventaceae; genus Zestofontihabitans. The sequence goes on from JAPDPT010000002.1 coordinate 35,815, forward strand.
CATGGGCCCCGTGAGATGCCGCAGGTACACATCCCCGTAGACCAGAGCCGTGCCTCGGCCGCTGCTCCGACCGGACACGCCTGTCCCTTCGACGTCGGTACCGGCTTCACTCATCGTGCAGATCCGCAGCTTCTCCGCTTTTCTGTTCTGCCTCACACCGCACGCGATTCGTGATCACGTGCGCTAGCCGCACAGGCTCCGGGAGTCGAAAGCGCGTGCAACAGCTCAGCACAAGCTCGCCTGCCCGTTCCAGACTGATTTTGTGCCCCACGGAGACAAAGACCGGCTTCACGCCGCGCCGGGTGCGCAGGACAAGCCCAATCACCTCCTCTCCGTCCCGGAGGGGGGAAAAGTCGCCAGGCTCCGGTCCTGGCTCCTCGAACTCCCCAATCAGCCGGCTCTTCGCGCAGCCGACGCAGGGCAGGTCCAAGAACAGGCCGATGTGAGAGGCCAGGCCGAATCGGCGCGGGTGCGCAATTCCTTGCCCGTCCAGGAGAACGGCGTCTGGGACAATTTCCAGCTTGCGGAACGCGCGCAGTAGGATGGGCGCCTCCCGGAAGCTGAGCAGCCCGGGGATGTACGGAAACGGACTTTCCCCCTCTGCTGTAGCCACCTCGACTGGACGATGCTCAGACAGGTCGTAGACAACCACCGCTGCGAAGACCCGACCACTCGACTTGGCAAAACTGACATCGGCTCCGGCCACATACCGCACCTTTTCCGGCCCCCCAACGGCGCACACCCGGCCGCGGAGCTCTTGCTGAAGGGCCACGGCTTGCGAGTAGTCGACCTGCCAGGGATGAAGATCCAGGACTCTCATGGTCCACCCCTTCGGCAGCCTGCCCTTCGCGTGCTCATTCCCCCAAGGTCCCGCCGGAGCCTGCCAGCGTCTCATCACATCTCGCTGCGGTGCCGGATCTCTTCCAGCACCTGGCGATGCACACGAAAGGCAAAGTCATCAGGAAGCGAAGCGAGGGGGAAGAAGCGGACTTCGGAGGCGTCGTCGCCGGCTTGGAGCCTGCCCCCGAGAAGTTCGCCGCGGAACACGATCAAGACCACATGGGTGCGCTCGTCGTCGAAAGCCGAATACACGCCGAGGAGCTCCCGCACGGCCACGTCGCAACCCGTTTCCTCCTTCGTTTCCCGTACCGCCGCTTCGCGAATGTCCTCGTCCCACTCCACAAAGCCTGCTGGCAGGCTCCAAAGCCCTTGCCTCGGTTCGTACTTGCGCCGCACCAGCAGGACCTGGCCGTTCTGGAGAATGACCACTGCCACAGCCGGCGCCGGGTTCCAGTAGTGAACGTAGCCGCAGCGGCTGCAGACGGGCCGTCTTCGCCCCTCCCTCATTTCGTGGACCATGGACGCGCCGCACTTGGGACAATAGAGGATCTCCGGCTCCGCCATTGGTCCGGCGGGCTTTTGGCCGCAGCCAGCGGGGCTCATTCGGTCGCTCCGCGGACGAACTTCTCCATCGCGGCAACCACCGCCTTGGCTACCTTTCGTCGGTACTCGGGACATCGGATTTGCATCTCCTCCGGGGGGTACATCATGAACCCTGGCTCCGCCAGCACAGCGGGCATCTGGGTCGGGCGGCACAGGGCCAGGTTGTCGTAGTAGAGACCAAAGTTCTGGAAGCCGAGTTCGCGCAAGAGCTCGCGCTGCAATTCGACCGCCAGGGCATAGCTCTGCGGGTGATAGTAGTACACACTCGTGCCGTGGTTCTGAAAAGGATTCACGCCGTCGGGCAGCGCATTGTGGTGGAGGCTCAAGAGGATATCCGGCTTGAGCACCCGAGCTAGAATGGGGCGAGCGCGGAGGCTGGCCGGGCGCTGGTCGTCGCGCGTCAGGAAGACTGTGGCTCCCTTTCGTTCCAGGGCGTGCTTCACGACCAGAGCAAGCTGGAAGTTGGCATCCCTCTCCGCAAAGCCGTCCGGGCCCACAGCGCCCGGATCCGGAAAATGTCCTGGGTCCAAAAGAATTGTAAGTCCCTTGAGCGGGGAATGGGGCCAGGGGCGCGGCTGCGGTGGTTTTCGAATGTCGAGCACGAATTGCGTCCCTTCGTAGTCAGCGTCGTAGCCCCAGTGGGCATGGCTCGCCAGCCGGATGTGAAGCTCGTATGCGTCCCGTGACCGTTGCTTCCAACGAATATCTTGGATCAGTGGGTTGGGAAACTCGTGGCGGATCCAGTCCGTCTCCGCTTTGGCGCCGTAGAAGGTGACGATGAGCTCCGAGGGTGAAGTGCGCTGTTCGACCCGGTAGGGCAGGCGATCCTGCGTAAATACGCGAACCCTGCTCCAAGCGCCCCGATCCTCTGTACGGATGACCTGAATCACGCTGAACGCCGGCGGGGTTCCGGAAGGAAGGAACTCCACGGCGTCCTGAGGGACCCACGCCTCCTCGTCGTCCGAGAGGCGGGCCCGCAGGAAGTTCCCCTCCCTACCTGTGATCCACAGCTTTACCCCCTCGGGGAGGAACAGATCGTACCCCAGGCCGGGGCCTGTGCGGGCAACCGTCTGCTGCCAGCGGAGCCTGGCGACTCTGGGGACGCGCTCCGGAAGGATGGTGACCCGCCCGCGCGCGTACATCCGTACGGTGTCGCCCGTCCCGCGCGTGAGGAAAAACCGGATCCGCGCGCCACGCACAGAGTCATCCGGCAACAGCCGCACCACCCCGGTGTACATCCCGCGCAGAAGAGGCGCCTCCCGGAGCCTTGCGCTGCCAAAAACCGTTTCGCCCCAGTAGAATTCACGGGCCGGAGGCTGCTCCACCATCGGAAGCCAGCCGGTGAGGCCTTCGATCTGAAAGCCGGCGCTACAGCCCGGCGTGCCCTTCATAGCCACCCGCACCAACTCCCCCGCACACAACTCGAGGTCCTCGCGGGGAAACAGATAAGCTCCGTCGATCATCAACGTGTCCTCGGGGCATGGAGCCATGGGGGACTGGACCGACACCGTGCGCTTCACCACAGCGGAGTCCTTTCCCAGGCGCGCCACGCAGTGAAACACAAACGCGCCGCTCCGCACCGGAAGATGGGCCAGAAAGCTGCCGTCGGGATAAAGGGGAACGGGCGCCCCGTTGATGGACAGAGCCGCCTCGGGTGGTTGCACCTGACCAAAAATGAATGTGGAGTCCACGGCTACAATTCGCGTCCCCTCCCGGGGGTATATCACGCTGAGGCGGACTTCACCGCCCTGGGCGAAAACGGCAATCGCTCCTGTGAAGGCCAGGGCTATAGCGGCCCGCTGCACTTTTCCACGCAAGATCACGTGCGATCCCCTCCTTTCCCGTCTCGGGCAGCGGAAACCTCGCTCCTCCGCGCGCGAACAAGCCCTTCTGCCAAGCTGGAAGCGGGAGGTGTTGAGAAAGCACGCGGCCGCGTCCCGCCGGCGTCGCGTCAGCAGGTGAGGTGGAAGGCGCCAAGTACCCTTCTCTTGTCCACCAAACGATTGAACTCCTCGACCGCCGCAGCCGTTGGGGCGGCCTGCAACTCAATACCCTTCTCGGCCAGGTAGCGCTCGACCTCCGGGCTTACGCGCATCATTCCGAATTTGCCTTTCCCCACGACCACGACTTCGGGGGCCACCTCTTCGATGACCTGCTGCAGGTCCTCCAGCTGCAGCTTGTGACCCTCCTTGCGCCACCAGTTGGGCCGCACCGAGTGATTGTCCACGATCACATCCGCCCGGTATTCCTTGTCGCCGATGACGATACGTCCAAAGCTGTAGTCCGTGATCTTCACCCCACTCCCTCACAGCAAGGTCGACGGTGAATCAGCGGCCTTGGTCTGCACGGGCGTCTCCACCCTGCCCTTTGATTGCTACGTACACCCGACATACTCCAAGGCAAAGCGGCTCCTGCCACGCCTGGGCAAAGCCGGCGGCTCGCAGCAGCTCCACGATCTGCTGCGGCGGCTTGAATCCCCGCACCGAGGCGCTGAGATACTGGAGCGCCTTCCGTTTCCCCAGAATCGGCATCCCCAGAAGCGGCAGGACCTGGTCCATGTACAGCCAGAAGCCTTTGCGCAGCAGGGGGGAGTCCGGCTGGGCCAGCTCCAGCAAGACCGCACGACCCCCTTCACGAAGGACGCGGTGCATCTCGCGGAAAGTCCGCTCGAGACTATCCACGTTCCGCAGGGCAAATCCGCAGGTCACGGCGTCCGCCTGACCGGAGGGCAGACCGGTAGCTTCTACATTGCAAAGCCTGAGCTCCAGTCGGCCGTTCAGTTCGAGTCCTCGTAGCCTCGCTCGCGCCACGCCCAGCATCTGCGGCGAGAAGTCCAGACCGACGAGCCGCACGTTGGCCCCGAAGCGACGCGCCGCGAGCTCCAGGAAGTCGCCCGTCCCGCAGCAGAAATCGACCAGCGTACCGTCCGGCGGCAGTTGGGTTTGCCGAAGGGCCCTATCCCTCCAGCGCCGGTGAAGTCCAAGGCTGGCCAGGGTGTTGAATGCGTCGTATCGGCGAGAGAGGGAGTCGAAGAGGTCCCTCACGAACAGCTCTTTTCGCGAACGGGTAAGCCCACGCTCGTCATCGGAGGAAAAATGATTGCTGTCCATGCGAGTGTTTCTGCCCTCTACCTGCGTGCAAGGGTGTCCAGGGCCAAGCGAAAAAGCCGGATGTGCTCGGGAGTCGTGCCGCAGCAGCCGCCGACAACCTGCGCACCGGCCTGGATCAAGCTTGCCAGCTTAGCGGCCATCTCTTCGGCGGTTTCCTTGTAAACCGTCCGCCCCTGCTCCAGTTGCGGAAGGCCGGCGTTGGGCTCAGCCAAAATGGGACGATGGGCAACCTGTTTCATCTCCCGAACCACCTGAATCATGTCGTCGATGCCGGTACCACAGTTAGTCCCCACCAGGTCAGCCCCCGCTGCCTCCAGCGCCTGTACACACTCCTGCACAGTGTTCCCCATCAGCGTTCGATAGCCGGCCTTCCCCGGGCTGTAGGTCATGTTGGCGATGACGGGGAGCTGGCTGACCGCCCGAGCAGCCTCCACGGCCACCAGCGCTTCGTTCAGATCCATCTGTGTTTCGATGATGATAAGGTCCGCGCCCCCCTCGGCCAATCCCTGCACCTGTTCCGCGAAGGCCTCCCACATCTCCTGGCGGGAAACAGGGCCCAAGGGTTCGAGAAATACGCCGGTCGGTCCCACGGAGCCTGCTACGTATGCCCGGTCAGCAGCCGCTTCCCGGGCCAACTGGGCCGCCAAGCGGTTCACCTCGCGGGCACGGGAGGGATCCAGCCAGTTTGAGAGCTTGAAACGCGATCCGCCAAAGCTGTTTGTGGTGAGGACCTGCGCTCCCGCGGCAACGTAATCCCGATGCAGGCGGACGACCTCCTCCGGATGATCCAGCAGCCACCTCTCCGCAGGGTCGCCAGGAGCCAGACCCCTTGCCTGCAACATGGTGCCGATGGCCCCGTCGAAGAGCACGACCTCCCCACTCTGCACGAGCTCAAGAAACGGTTTCATCTTTGCCTCGCTGCCCGGCCCTAACCCTTTTGAGGTAGCATCTCGCCCCTACCGTTCCAATGCCGTCGCTAAGGGAGCGGCACCACCCGGTGCGGTAGTCCGAGCCGCCGGTTGAGGTCGCGGCCGAACTCCTCCGCCTCCCGGACCGACCGGAACGTGCCAACGCAGACCACGTAGAACACCGCTCCATCGACCTGCTTTTCCCGGATCTGCCCTTCGTAACCTGCCTCCTTCAGGATTCGTACCTGACGCTGGGCATTGGCGCGGTCCCGGAAGGCCCCCACCTGGACCGTGTAGTCAACCACTTCGCTCTTCTGCCCCCCTGGAGTCTCGGACTCAGAGGGAGTGGCGCGGGGTCGCTCGCCTGAACGGCCTTCGGGACCGAGCCGAGCCGCTCTCTCCTCAAACGATGCCAGATCCGTCTCCACGGCTGCACGCAAAGGTGAGTTCGGGAAGCGGCGCCTCCAATCCTGGAGGATAGCGCGAGCCGAGTCGCGCTCGCCCCGCGCAAAAAACGCCGATGCCAGCAAGTATTCCACCCGGTCACGGAGCTCGGAACGAGGGTAGTCGCGAAGGAACTGCCGGCATCGAAGCTCGCAGCTTGCGTACAGACCCTTGGCGAAGGCGTACTGGCAGATGCGGTAGAGGGCGTCATCGGCGTAGGCGCTCTGGGGATTCTTGCTCAGGAGCTGCTCGTAATAGGTCACGGCCTGATCAGCGTCCTCCGTCAGAAGACCCCGGAGGTAAAGCACGGTGGGGTGGCCTGGGTAGCGCGCCTCCGCCTCCGGCAGGATCCGGAGCAGTTCCTCGCGCCGGTGTTCATCCATCGCGCGCAGAATCCGGTCCAAATCCTGGGCAAAGGAAAGCCTGCCGCCGGGACATGCTCCGCCGACGAACCAGCCCAACAGGGTTCCGCAAAGGGCCCATCTTGTTACGGCGAGCTTCTTTGTGCAGGCCGGAAGCACTTTCGTCGCCCCTCCCTGGCGGGCCCGCTGTCCTCCGAGAAGCCACCTACAGGCGCTCGAAGGCACCCTGCCAGGCGCCACACTTCGGACAGCGCCAGAAATAATCCGGCGAGAGGAACCCACACTCTCCGCAGGCAAACTGGCCGTCGCGGCGGTCGGCCATGTCGGCCACTTCAACGACCAGCTTGGTGGCCACGTCCGTATCCCCCCGGCGCAGGTAGAGGCGGATCAGCTGGGAACGTACCGACAGGGAATCGGGCTCGCGTTCCAACGCTTCCTCGCACAGCTGGATAGCGCGGTCCACTTCGCCCTTTTTCTCCAGGATGCGCGCGAGGGCTAAGCGGGCCCGTACCGCATCAGGGTGGGCGCTGATGAGCTCTTCCAGGATATTCTCCACCTCCCCGAACTGCCCCACGCTGAAGAGCACGTTCTCGATCCGCGAGAAGGCCAGGTAGGCCTGCTTGGGTGCACGGTGAATGAACATGCGGAGCACGCGCAAAGAGTCGCGCTCACGCCCCTCGCGGATGTAGGAATCGGCAAGCTCCAAGTAGGCCGGGGCACAGGTCGGGTCCAGCTTAATGGCCTCGCGGAAGCGCACCCGCGCTGCCCTTTCCTTCCCGGCCCTCACATTCTCCCTGCCTTCTTCCACTTTGTACAGGGCCAGGATGGCCGATTGGTCGGCCCCCTGCAGCTGGCGCAATTTCTCCCGCCACTCCGCTGCTTTCTTCCAGTCGCCGAGGTCCTCGTAGATGCGGACAAGCTTCTGTACCGCCCACGGGTTCTCGCGCTGCAGCTCCAGCGTACGCAGAAGCACGGCGATCGCTTTCTCCCGATCGCCGGCCGCTAAGTAGTCTTCGGCAAGGCTGCGGTGGATGGCCACTTGCTGATCTTTGCTAAGGCCCGTGCGGATCGTCAATTCGCGGTGGATCTTGATGGCCCGCGACACCTGTCCTTTCTGACGCAGGATGTCGCCGATTCGGAGGTAGGCGTCCACGTTGGACGTATTCTGAGCCACGCAGCGGCGAAAGGCCTCCAGCGCCTTGTTCTGCTCGCCGGCCAGGAGATAGTTGAGCCCCGCCGTGTAAAGGTCCTCGGCCGTCGGCGCCGGGCGGCGTCTTCGGAGATGCCGGATCGCCAGCCCTACCGCCACCAGAATCGCCGCAACGAGTACAAGGTAGGTAAAGTCGGAACCCTGCATCCGCGTCCTCTGCCCTTTCGCTGTTGTCGTATCCCCTTAGACTCCCGCCGGTCCCTCTTCAGGCTCCTCTTCCTCAATGGCCAGATTGCGTAGCCGGTCCAGTTCTTCGCGCAAGCGCTTGGCCTCTCGCTGGGCGCGTCGCACCTCCGCCTGGAGCGAGAGGAAGCGGGAAATGCTGAGCAGAAGCCACGTCAGAACCCCGAAGGCGAACGCCGCGTACAGGAACACCCAAAGAGGTAAATTCGGGGTCTCCCAGGTCAGAAATCGGATCGATACCTGCTGCTCCGTGTTCTGGAGGGCGAATCCGACGATCACCAGCAGGATCAGGGAGCCGAAAACCCAGCGCAAGATCCACATTTCAGAGCTCCTCGTCTGGTTCCGACCCGCTACCTGCCTCCACGGGGAGAAACTCCCCGGCGCGGCCCTCGGGGGCCCGCAGCTCTCCGAAAAGGGTGTGGGCAGTCACCTCGACGACGCGCACAGGTACAAACGCCCCCGCCGGCAGAGGAGCCGGGGGCGAGAAGACCACGATCTTGTTCGTGTCCGTGCGGCCTAGCCACTGGCCCGGGCGCTTGCGATTGGGACCTTCCACGAGAACCTCTACCCAGCGCCCCAGGTAGGCACGATTGCGCTTCAGGGAGATCTTCTTCTGCAGACGGTTCAGTTCCTCCAGGCGTGCAATCTTTTCCGGCTCGGGAACATCGTCCTCCATCTGTGCGGCAGCCGTTCCCTCCCGCACCGAGTACCGGAAAATGAAGGCCCCATCGAACTCCACTTCCTCCAGGAGGGACCGGGTAAGCTGGAAATCTTCCGGCGTTTCCCCAGGGAATCCCACGATCACGTCCGTCGTAAGAGCCACGTCGGGAATGCGGTTTCGGATGCGCTCCACCAAGCGGAGATAACTCTGGCGGGTGTAGCGTCGGTTCATTCGCTCCAGGATACGGTCCGAGCCCGACTGCACCGGCAGATGCACATGATGGCAGATGTGCGGATGAGCGGCAATGGTCTCGATCAGCTTGTCCGAAAGATCTTTCGGGTGCGAGGTGGCAAAACGTACGCGCCGAATCCCAGGTACATCAGCCACCTTGCGCAGGAGGTCGGCAAAGTCGTGCCGGCCGTCCCAGTAGCTGTTCACGTTCTGGCCCAGTAGGGTCACTTCCACATAGCCGGCCTCCGCCAGCCGCTCCACCTCCTGCACGACGTTTTCGGCCGGCCGGCTGCGCTCTCTTCCCCGCACGTACGGGACGATGCAGTAGGCACAGAAGTTATCGCACCCGCGCATCACCGCGACCCAGGCACTCACGCCCGGGCGGTGCGAGGGAACAACATCGCTATAGGTCTCCAGCTCCTCCCTGGACCCCGACAGCCCGTTCCCCAGACCGAGCAAGTGGGGGAGTTCCCGATAGCGATCCGGACCTACGGCGAAATCGACGAAGGGCTTGCTGGCGAGAAGGCGTTCTCCAAGGCGCTCCGCCATGCAGCCGATCACCGCCAAACGCTGCCCTTGTCTCTTCGTCTTCAAAGGGCGAAGCTGCTCCAGATAGCCGAGAACACGCTGCTCCGCGTGTTCCCGCACGCTGCAGGTGTTGACCAGAATCACGTCCGCCCTTTCGGGTGACGAGACCTCCTGCAGGCCGTGTTGTTCCAGGATGCCAGCCACGATCTCCGAGTCGTACTTGTTCATCTGGCATCCGTACGTCCGAATGTAGAAGGTTGTCGGTTTGCGATCGGGCATACGTTTCTGCGCTAGCCGGCCAGAAGCTCGGCGTGCATCTGCCCTGCGCCAGCCACCTTTTCGGATTGCGATCCTCGCCTCCCGCAAAGTGCGCCGTCCCTCACGCTCTCGATCCAGACCGGGACGATCTCCCCCACTTCCGACTCGGCACCGGCAAACTCCACGCGAACGTACGTGTCGGTAAGCCCGCTCAGGAGATCGCGCCGGGCCTTCTTCTCTACCAGCACCTGCTGGAGCGTTCCCACCAGGCGTTCGAGGAAGGCGCGCCGTTTGGCAGCGACCAACTTACGCAGTTCCTGGCTCCGTCCTTCCTTGACGGACTTGGGCACTTCGTCCGCAACGCCGTACATCGCAGTTCCCGGACGGCGCGAGAACGGAAAGACGTGAACGTAGGTGAACGGGAATTCCTCGAGGAGTTCGGCTGTGAGACGAAAATCGGCGTCGCTCTCTCCCGGGAAACCCACAATTACGTCGGTTCCGAGCCCCATGGTGTCCAGCCGTTGGCACAGTGCCGCCAAACGTCCGCGCACGAACTGAGAGTCGTAGGGGCGACGCATCTTCCGGAGGACGCGGTCGCTGCCGCTCTGAATCGGAATGTGCCAGTGACGGCACACCTGGGGGAGGCTGGCGGCCACCTCAATCAGTTCGTCGGTCACCTCCGTCGGTTCCACAGAGCTCAGGCGAATGCGGACGTTTGGGAGTTGCTCTGCAAGGCGGCCCAGCAACCAAGCAAGGGACCTCCGCGGACGGAGGTCCAGTCCGTAACTGCCGATATCGACGCCGGTGACTACGATTTCGCGGTGGCCCCTTTCCGCCAGCTCGCAGGCCTGTTCCACGACCTTGTCCGGGTCGACACTGCGGCTGACGCCGCGTACCAGGGGAACAACGCAGTAACTGCAACCAAAGCGGCAGCCATCCTGGATCTTCACAAAGGCCCGGGTACGGCTCCAGAAAAGGCCGACGCTCGGGGCAGGGTCAACCTCACCCCGAGGAACCGGGTCCACCGTCGGAGCATCCAGCAGGTCGGGTAGCTGGAACTTCGCCTTGACCCCAAGGACCCAGCGCACGTTCGGTAGCTCCCGAAAGGCACGGGGGCGAAGCTCGGCAGCACACCCCACCAGCGCGATGGGCACCTGTGGGTGCTCTCTGGCCATCCGCCGAACGGCCTGTCGGACCTTGGCTTCGCTGCGCGCCGTCACCGCGCACGAGTTGACCACGATGAGGTCCGGCTCGCGGCTGCTGCCATCGCCCTCCACGCGCCAACCGCGGCGCGCAAACAGCGCCGCCAGCATCGCACTGTCGGCCTGGTTGAGCTTGCAACCGAAGGTTTGTAGTAGAACCCTCCTGTCCATCCCCTTTACGTCTGCTTCCGTTTTCGAAGCACAAGGGATCGACGTGCCCCCTACTTTAGCGCCTTCCCATCGGAACGGGCGGGAACGCGCATCCGGCAGGTCCCCGCCCTTCTCCCTTGGCTGATCTCCGGCACTACCTTACTCCGCGGCGTTTTCCCCAGCCGAGGCCTCGGCCGCGTTTTCTTCTCCGGCATCCGGGCTTTCAGAAGTCGTGGACTTGTTCCTGCGACCACCCCGCTTTGCCTTGGCCGCTTTCTCGGGAGCTTCGCCCGTTGCACTCACCGACTCGGCCGATCCGGCAGCATCGCCCTGTTCCCCTGGCGTCTCCCCTTCGGGGGCCTCGGCTCCCTCGGGCTTGCTTTCGGCCTGCTCGCCAACCTGTTTCTCCAGGGCCTTCTTCTCCGAGAGGACGATGCGCTTGTTGTCCTTGCTGAACTCGATCACGTAAAGGTCCAGTTCCTCCCCGAGCTGGTAGGCATCGGCCGGCTTGCGGATGCCCGTCCGGGCCAGGTGGGACATCGGCACAAAGCCTTCCACGTCCTCCGGGAGATCGACGATCACGCCCTTTTCAAGCATGCGGGCGATCTTGCCCCGGGTAAGCGTGCCGGGCTTGTAGATCTCTTCGAAACGATCCCAGGGGTTTTCCATCGTTTGTTTGTACCCGAGCGAGATCCGTCGACGTTCCCGGTCGACTTCCAGCACTCTGACCTTGACGACCTGGCCTTTCTCGAGCACTTCGCCCGGGTGCCGGATCTTCTTGGTCCACGACAGGTCGCTGATATGGATCAAGCCATCGATGCCCTCTTCGAGCTCCACGAAGGCGCCGAAGTTCGTGAGGTTGCGGACACGGCCCTCTACCTCAGCTCCCACCGGGTACTTTTTCTCCAGCTCTTCCCACGGATCAGGCTCGAGCTGCTTGAGGCCAAGGGAAAGCTTCCGCTCATCCTTCTTGACGCTCAGGACTTTCGCCTTGACGATCTGCCCTTCCTTCAGGATCTGGGAAGGATGTTTGATGTGCTGCGTCCAGGACATCTCGGAGATGTGGATCAGGCCCTCAACGCCCTTCTCGAGTTCCACGAAGGCTCCGTAGTCGCACAGACTGACCACGCGGCCCTCGACGATCGAGCCCTCGGGATACTTCACGTCCACGTTGTCCCAAGGATGGGGCTGCAGTTGCTTCAGGCCCAGGGAGATCCGGTCCTTGGTCTCGTTGAAGTCGAGGACCATTACCTTGATTTTCTGATCCAGCTGGACGACTTCCGAGGGATGACTGACCCGTCCCCAGGAGAGATCGTTGATGTGCAAGAGGCCGTCCACGCCGCCGAGGTCGATGAACACGCCGAAGTCGGTGATGTTCTTGACGGTCCCTTCGAGGATCTGTCCCCGCTCGAGGTTGGCAAGGATCTTCTCGCGCTGCTCCTTGAGCTCGTCCTCGATCAGGACGCGGTGGCTTACGACCACGTTCTTCCGGAAGTCGTTCAGCTTGACGATCTTGAACTTCATCCGTTTGCCGATGTAGGCATCGAAATCCCGCACCGGGCGCACGTCCACCTGGGAACCGGGGAGGAAGGCATCTACCCCGCCGAGATCCACAATCAGCCCGCCTTTGATGCGGCGGGTGATCGTCCCTTCGATGATCTCGTCCCGTTCCCACATCTGTTTCACCCGATCCCAGGCGCGCATGAAGTCAGCCCTCCGCTTCGACAGGATGAGGTGCCCGTCGAGGTCTTCGATGCCGTCCAGATAGACCTCGATGTCGTCCCCGATCTTCAGGGATTTGGGGTCGGGGAATTCCTCCAGAGGAATTACGCCCTCCGACTTGAACCCGATGTCGACCGTCACCCCATTCTCGTCGATTGAGAGCACCTTCCCCTTGACGATGGTCCCTTCCTCGAAGTCCATCAGGGTGCTGTCGTAGAGGCGAGCCATCAGCTGCGCCTCCTCGGGCGTGTACAGTCCCTCCTCCTCGTTTTCGAGGGCGAAAATCCGCCCCCCTCTCCGAGTCGGTCGGACACGCCAACGCCCGGCCTGGCGCGAGGGGTTCGCCCCCGCCTCCTCTGCTGCCTGCTCCTTACCCGTCCACTCTTCCTGCACCGGGTTTTGCTGTTCGTTGCGGACCTCATCCATTCGACGTTACCTCCTTGCACTCACCCATTGGCTGGGCTTTGATTTGAATGTATCGTGCAACTTCTTCGAGTTGCCAGCGGGGTGTGGATGCACCTCCTGAAATGCCAATCCGCCTCGCCCCCTCCAGCCACTCCGGCTCCACCTCTTCCGCCGACTCGATCCAGTAGCTGCGCGGATTGACGGCCTGACACACGCGGTACAACTGCGCCGTGTTCGAGCTGTTCCTGCCGCCCACGAAAAGCACCACATCGTTCCGGGCTGCGAACTCCCGCAGCCTTCCGTATCGGCCGGACACCGCCCGGCAGATCGTGTTCCGAAACGCCACACGCGGATGGAGCTCTCGCACTCGATCCAGAACGGACAGGAATTTGCCCTCGTCGATCGTCGTCTGCGCCAGCACGAACACCGGCCGCGACGGGTCAAGATCACCTACCTCATCGGGGCCGGACACGGCTCGCGCCGCCTCCGGTGCCTGTCCGACCAGAGCGACCACCTCCGGGTGACGCGGCTTGCCTACCACGAGGACCTGGTAGCCCCTGGCTGCGTGCTGCCGCACCAGCTCCTGGGAGCGTCGAACCACGGGGCAGGTCCCGTCCACAAGTTCGAACCCTTCCCTTTGCAGCCTCTCCTGCAAGCCCCGCGGAAGTCCGTGCGTGCGAATCAACAAACGCCGGCAGCCGGCAAAAGGCTGCGGGCGACCCTCCCCATCCAATGCCCCTTGCTCGACCGTCCGTAAGCCGAGGGCGCGCAGCCGATCCACTTCCCGCCGGTTGTGGATAAGTTCTCCGATCACCGCCAGCGAGCCTCCGGCCCGCGTGTGCTCCTCCGCCATCCGCACGGCTCGCTGGACGCCGGGACAGAACCCCGCTGTCCGGTCGATCTCTACGATGAGCCCGCCACGATCGCGCAGCTCAGCGCTTGCCTCCGGACGGCTCACCTCAGCACTCCCCGGCGCCGAGGCGCTGCTCGGCTTGCCGCACCAGCTCCACGACCTTCGCCACCTGTTCTTCGACACTGAGGCGCGTCGTGTCGAGTTCCACCGCGTCGGGGGCCTTTCGTAAAGCCCCTACGGGCCGGGAGACATCCTCCCCATCCCGCTTACGGATCTCCGCCTCCACCTCTTCCAGGGGGAGGTCCAAACCCTTGGCCCGGAGTTCGTGCCAGCGTCGGCGCACCCGTTCCTCGCGGCTTGCGGTCAGGAACACTTTAACCTCCGCATCGGGGAAGACGACCGTCCCCATGTCGCGGCCCTCGGCCACTACCCCACCCGCGGCGCCCAGGGCGCGCTGGCGCTCCACCAAAACTCTCCGCACGTGCACATTATCGGCGACGGGACCTATGCGGCGGCCCACCTCGGGGGCGCGGATCGCCTCCGTGACATCCTCCCCGTCCAGAAGGACGCGCAGGGTTCCGTCCCGCTCGCAGAATTGAATGTCGCAAGATTCCGCCAATTTGCCCAATGCTTCCTCGTCCCGAAGGTCCATGCCGAGGCGAAGGGCTTTGAGCGTTACCGCCCGGTACATGGCCCCGGTGTCCAGATACCGGTAGCCCAGATGGCGTGCCACCAGACGCGCTGTGGTGCTCTTTCCCGAGCCAGCCGGGCCGTCGATCGCCACCACGGGAAGCTTGCGACAGGGACGATCCTGGCTCATCCCTCTAACCCAACCTGGCGTCGCAGCGACGCTATCTCCTCAGGGGTAAGGTAGCGCCATTTCCCCACCGGCAGATCGCCGAGCTCGACGCCCCCAATGCTCACCCGCCGCAGTTTCTCCACGCGATAGCCGAGGGCTCGGAACATTCGCCGCACCTGCCTCTTTTTCCCCTCGTGGAGCGTCAGCTCGATGGAGCGTGGTCCCTCAAGGTACCGTGCCTCGCACGGGGCCGTGGGCCCTGTCTCGATCACGACCCCCCGGCGCAGGCGCTCCAGATCCTCCGGTGTCACGGGCTTGTCGGTAACCGCGTGATAGACCTTCTTGACCTCGTATCTCGGGTGGGCGAGCCGGTAAGCGAGGGCGCCGTCGTTGGTGAGGAGAAGAGCTCCCTCGGTGTCCTCATCGAGGCGCCCCACCGGGAACACCCGCTGCGGGATACGCACCAGATCCAGGACCGTGGGCCGGCGCCGCTCGTCCTTGGCGGTGGTAATGTATCCCGGCGGCTTGTTCAGGAGCACGTACACCGTCTTCTCCTGCGGGCGCACGGGCCGGCCGTCAAACTCGACGACATCTCGGGCGGGGTCCACGCGCGTCCCGAGGGCTGTGACGACTTGGCCATTAAGCTTCACACGTCCGGCTCGCACCAATTCATCGGCCGCCCGTCGGGAGGCGATGCCGCAAAGGGCCAGGTAGCGGTTGATGCGAATCGGCTCGTTACTCATCCTGACCTCCCGCGCGGCGCGCTGCGCTTTCGGCATCAGCCAGGATGGTGGCCCCCTCGCCGGAAGCCAGAAGCTCGTCAATTTCCTTCGGGCGGGGCAGCTCGTCGAGCGAGTTCAGGCCGAAGTACCGCAGAAACTCCTGCGTCGTTTTGTACAGGAGGGGCCTCCCGACGGTGTCGGCCCTTCCGGCCACCGTGATCAGGTTGCGTTCCAAGAGGGATTTCAGCACCCCGTCCGAATTTACCCCCCGGATGAAGTCGATCTCCACGCGGCTCACTGGCTGCTTAAAAGCGATGATGGCCAGGGTTTCCAGGGCAGCACGCGACAGACGCGGCCGCGAGCTCGCTTTGAGGACGCGGCGCACCCACGGCCCGTACTCCGGCCGCGTCACCATCTGATAGCCGCCCGCCAATTTGGCGAGAAAGAACGATCTCCCCGTAACCGCGTATTCCCGGTTCAGGCTGTCGATCGCTTCCTGCACGCGCTTCGCGGTGGATCCTTCGATCAGCTGGACGATGCGTTGAACACTGACGGGCTCGTCCGAGGCGAAGATGATCGCTTCCACGATAGGCTTGAGTTCCTCCAATTCCATATACGGGCTACGCTCCCAACATCCTCACACCTTCTGGATCCAGATCTCACCAAAGGGCGAAGCCTGGCGCACCTGGATCGTCCCCCGGCGGATGAGCTCCAGCAGGGCTACAAATGTGACCACCATCGTCAGGCGATCGGGCAGCGTGCGGATGAGGTCCGCAAAGAGCGCCTGCCCCCGTCCGGCCAGGTAAGTGAGCACGTACTCCATTTGTTCCTCTACCGACACGGGAACAACCGTCACTGCGTGGTAATCCCGTGCCGGCGCTTTGGCCATGACCTCGCGAAAGGCAGCGATCAGATCAAACAAGCTGACTCGCCGCGGTCCCTCCTGATCCTGATCCTGCCCGTCCCCCTCCAGGTAGAAGAAGGACCTCGGGTAGAGATCCCGGTGCTGCGCCTCGCGCTCCGCAAGCTCCTGGGCTACGGGCTGATAGCGTTGGTATTCCAAGAGCTTTTGCACCAGCTCCAGGCGCGGATCCTCGTATTCCTCTTCTTCCTCCCCCGCGGGACGGGGCAGGAGCATCTGCGCCTTGATGCGAATCAGGGTAGCGGCCATGAGAATAAAATCGCTGGCCCGATCCAGGTCCAGCATCTCGATGACCGCCAGATACTCCAGATACTGTCGGGTGATCTCTGCGATCGGGATGTCGTAAATGTCCACCTCATTCTTGCGGATGAGGTGGAGGAGAAGATCCAGGGGACCTTCGAAGCTCTCCAGCTGGACACGATAGGACATGCTGAACCCGACCGCCACCCCCTCCACCAGCGGTTCCTCAGTTCATGAACAAGTACGGCCTCCAGCGTTCATCCAGAACGCCGATGAAATGCTGAATAAAGAACAGGTGATTGGGCCGGCGGGGCTTGCGCAGAAGCTGCATCCCCGCTTCCTCAGGCGTCCGATTGCCCTTGCGCGCGTTGCACGCCAGACAGGCGCACACCAGATTCTCCCACGTGTCCCGGCCACCCCGGTCACGCGGGATCACATGGTCGACGGTAAACGGGCCGGTCCGGGTGCCGCAATACTGGCATTGCCTTCCGTCGCGCTTCAGAATGTTCTTCCGCGTCAGAATGATTCGCTTGTGCGGCATCGGGATATAGCTCACCAGCCGCACAATGCTGGGCAACGGCATCCGCGTCGACACGCTGCGCACCCACGCATCGTATCGCTCGACCAGCTCCGCCTTGCCCAGATAAAGCAGCACGATGGCTTTCTTCGCCGGCACGACACTCAAAGGTTCGTAGTTGCAATTCAGCATCAAGACCTGCCGGGAAAGTACCGAATCCATCGCACTCGTCTCCGGCCCAACTCCTCTTGCCTCCGCGCCTCGATGGGCACAATTTAACTTCTCGGCCCCAATAAAACAAGCCGATTCCGGAAGTTACACTCATACCCCCGCGCACACCCTAAAAGGGCTCCGCCTCGTCAATCAGCATGATGGGGATGTCGTCCTCGATGCGGTATTTCAGTCTGCATCGGTGACAGATTAGTTTCTGGTTGGCTTCGTCGTACTCGAGCTCGCCCTTGCACTTAGGGCAGGCCAGGATCTCAAGCAGCTCCTTGGACAGCATAGACTTTCCTCCTCACTTATGGCTCGCGCGTAGCCTTCCACCACCTGTTGGCCGAACCCTCCGCCGCCCTGCTGGCTGGTTCACCAGCTCACCCTATTCGGTGTGTATCGCACTCGGGGCCCCCGGAGAGGGCTTCCCTCCGGTCCGGCCCTTGCGTTGACGTCGACAACCTTCTGGCCAAGGCCTCCAGGAAAATCTGGGGTGGCTTACCGGGCTTACCCTCCTGATGGACAAAGGCGTGCACGGTGTAGCCCGTCGCAAGGACCTCCTGGCCTCGTCGCACGGTGTAGGTGAGGCGCAGCCGTGCTCCGGGCTTCCCGTCCACGGCCGTCTCAATCGTCAGAAGGTCGTCGTAACGAGCAGGGATCCGGTACTGGACGTAGGCCTCGATGACGGGCAGGTGATAGCCTGCCTCTTCCAGATCTCGATACGGCAGGCCCATTGCACGGATGAGTTCTGTACGGCCCATTTCGAACCACTCGAGGTAGCGTGCGTGATGGGCCACGCCCATCTGGTCCGTGTCCACGTAGCGCACGCGCACCTCGATGGCATGTTGCACCCTGCCCTGCTCTGCCATGGACGCCGCCCACCTCACTCTTTCCAGAAGCCCATTCGCCCGTACTTGGCGATGCGATCCTGCACCAGCTTCTCCACTGGGATGGAGCGAAGGGACTCCAGTTCGCGGAGGATGGTTTCTTTCAGGATGCGCGCAGCGCCGTCAGGGTCATGGTGAGCCCCACCCACCGGCTCGGGGATGACGCCATCGATGACGCCCATCTCCAGCAGGTCGGCGGCGGTCAGCTTCATGGCCTCAGCAGCTTGGGGGGCCTTAGCCGCGTCGCGCCAAAGGATGGCGGCACACCCCTCGGGCGAGATCACGGAATACCAGGTGTTTTCCATCATCAGCACCCGATCACCCACCCCGATCCCGAGGGCACCGCCGCTGGCACCCTCGCCGATAATGATGACTACGATGGGCACGGGAAGCCGGGACATCTCGTAGAGATTGCGCGCGATGGCCTCGGCCTGTCCCCGCTCTTCGGCTCCGATCCCAGGGTAGGCCCCGGGGGTATCCACCAAGCTGATTACCGGCCGTCCGAACTTGGCCCCAAGCTTCATCACCCGCAAGGCCTTGCGATAGCCCTCCGGGTGGGGCATGCCGAAATTACGCAGGAGCTTTTGCTTGACGTCCCGACCCTTCTGATGGCCAACGATGGTAACGGGCCACCCGCCGATATGCCCGACGCCCGCTACGATGGCTGGATCGTCGCCGAAGGCCCGATCGCCGTGCAGCTCCATGAAGTCATCGCAGATGCGCTCGATGTAGTCCAGGGTGTAGGGGCGGTTGGGGTGGCGGGCGAGCTGGACCCTCTGCCAGCGGGTCAGCTTGGAATAGATCTCCTGACGCAGTTTTCTGGCTTTGGCCTCCAGTCGCTCGATCTCCTCGCGCAGCTCGAGGTTCTGGCTGTCGGCCAGGTCCCGCATCTCGCGGATCCGCCGTTCCAGTTCGAGGATCGGCTTTTCGAAGTCCAGCACGAAACCCATCGCCTACTCCGTAGCCAGCTTACGGAAAAGGGGAGTTGCCTCCCCTGACCCTTCGCCTTGTGTCCGGTCGCAGCAACCCCCTACAGGCTCCTGCTCCCTTGCCCAAAAAGGGCACGCAACAGGATCTCCACATCCAACAGCAGGGAGTAATTCCGGAGGTAATAGAGATGGTAACGCTCTCGCTCGTCCTCCGAAAGCTGGTTTCCGCCGTACAGCTGAACGAGCCCGGTGAGCCCCGGCTTGACCCTGACCCTCCCATCCGCCCGTGGGTCCTCCTCTATCTCCCGTCCGACAAAGCTCAACCTGCCGAGGAGGACGTCGACAAGCAACGGGAAATTGCGAAACCAACGGGGCCCGGAGCCGGGCAGAACACGTCGGCGGGACCTCCCGTTTGCGTCTACGTAGGCCAACGGCCTCCGCCCCCTTGACCAGAACAGCTTGCCTAGAACATAGGGCAACGCGCCCACCCCAAGCAAGAGCATCGCCACAACGAGATCCAAACCGCGCTTCAGGGCGGGATTGGGTGGAGTCAGAAGCTTGTAGTCGAGCTCGACCATCGGGACTTCATCGATGCGATCGATGCTGGCTTTGCCAATGATCACCCCAAAATCGTCCGCAACGAGTTTGAAGGAAGCGCCGGTACCTGCCGCGCTATCGATCACGGTCAGGATCTGGTCATGGCTGATCTTGTCCGTTGCGAACACGACCTCTTCGGCCCTCTCCCTGCGGATGAGGTCGGCGAGGTGGTCCAGCGTTCCAATCACCGGTACTCCCGCCACCTTGTCTCCGACCTCCTCCGGGACGAGAGTAACCAGGCCGGCGATGTCATAGAGACCGTCGGCGCGTCGATGAAGGCGTTCGACGATGGCTCGACCCGAGCACGCGTCCCCCACGATGAGCGTTCTGCGGCCGAAAAAGGCCCTGCGCCCCTCATGCTGCCTGGAAGTCCCCGGTGGCCACCACAGGGCCAGAGCACGCCATCCCGTGAGGAACAGGAGGTTAAACACCCCTGCGTAGAGCACGACCGCACGGGAGAAAGCATATTGCTTGAAGAAGTACGTAAAGGTGGCGTTGATGAAGAGCCCCATCAGTACGGCCCAGCCCGCACGTACCACAGAAAGCCGGTAGCGACCATATAGCCCTGTCCCGTAGAGGCAGAGAAGCCAGATGCTCGAGTACACGAGGTCGACCAGCAGGTAACTCCGGAAGTGCATCAGGCCGCCGAACCGCAAGAGTTGGCCAAGCGCCAGCGACAGATTCATCAAGGCCAGATCGATCAGGGGCAATGTAACGCGCCTCAGGAGCCTCGCAAGTAGCGAAAGCGCCGCTCGTACCCAAATCGCCAGCGTCAGCGCCGTGACGACCGCGATTCCGTAGCGCCGATGGAAATGCTTGCGCACGAAAAGGCGCATGGCTTGGTAGAAATGGCGCAGACGATCGAGTTCGCTCCGTTTCCAGCTTTCTCCCTTGAAGTGTACGACCTGGGTCGTAGGCACGTAATAGATCTTCCAGCCCGCCGCTCGGAAGCGATAGCAGAAGTCGAGGTCCTCCCCGTACATGAAGAAGGCCTCGTCAAGGAGGCCGACCTGTTCGAGCGCTTCTCGCCGAAACAGCATGAACGATCCGGAGATGGCCTCGACCTCGTGAACTTCGTCCGGACTCAGGTAAGTTAGGTTGTACCGGCCAAAGAGACGGCTGCGGGGAAAAAGATAGCTCAGCCCCACAAGACGCGTGAAGGCGACCCACGGTGTCGGGTAACTGCGACGGCAAGCCAGTTGCAACGAGCCATCGGGGTTCAAAATCTTACAGCCCACCATTCCCGCTTCGGGATGCTCGTCCATAAATTCCAGAAGCCGCTGGAAAGTGTCCTTCTTGACCAGGGTGTCGGGATTCAGCAAGCAAATAAATCTACCGGCTGCGTGCCGCAAGGCCTGGTTGTTGGCACGGGCAAACCCCGCGTTCTCGGCATTCTCGATAAGCTTCACCTCCGGGAAGCGGCGGTGGACCATGCCCTGGCTCCCATCGCGAGAAGCATTGTCGACCACCCAGATTTCGTGGGGGATGCCCTGGAGCGCGCTCCGCAAAGACAAGAGACATTGCTCCAGGAAATCCCGCACATTGTAGCTCACGATGATAACGCTCAGGTCAACCGTCGCCATGGCCAAGAATCTACGCGCCTTACGCCTGAAAAAAGCAGGCGTCCCTATGGAACGCGGCAACTTACGAAACCAACCCCAGTTTGTCAAGGCGATTGGCCGGCTCGCCGTACTGGGCCTCACCGACGGGTAGAACACCCCTCAGGCCCACTTGGCCGCCTTCCCTCCCCGGCCCCGCAGATCGGATTCCCTCGGACAGCGAAGGAAACGTTCCGACCGCGTCTTCCTGCCCCCTGACGCTCTGAACCTCTGGCGGGAATCCATCGCTGCCGAATCAGTGACCAGCCGTAGGAGAGGGCCGTTCCTCGCCAGCTCGACGTAGACCGGTGTCAAAGGCCGCGTCGGATCCGTCCTCGGCATCCCACTTGAGGGCCTGCGCGGAGTGCCCTTCTTCAGCGGATCAAAGAGAGTTCGCGAAAGGCCGCGCCCGAGCCGGAAAAACCGGACGCGCCAGGACTAGCGGTAGAGGCCGTGCCGCTCGATGTACTCCGCCACCGCGTCCGGCACGAGGTACCGGATGCTGCGCCCTTGCCGCACCCGGTTCCGGATATCCGTCGCACTGATTTCGATGAGAGGCGTCTCCAGGATACGCACGGCGGCCAGGTAGGAGGGCGGGACGTCGTGAAGCGGTGTGTGGCTGCGCCGGAACACCACCACCGTCGCGAGGCTCAGGATTCGCTCCGGCTCGCGCCAGTTCCGAAGATCGGCCAGACTGTCCTGGCCCATCAGGAAGAACAGCTCGTCCCTCTGGAGATTCCACCTCCGCCGCACAAATTCGAGGGTCTCGACGGTGTAGGAGATCCCGCCGCGTCGGATCTCAAGGTCCGAGGCCTCAAAATGGGGATTGGAAGAAAGGGCTCGCCTCACCATTTCCAGGCGGTGATGCGCGGGCGTAGCCACGGTGGACTGCTTGTGGGGCGGCTGGGCCGCCACAACGAAAAGCACCTTTTGCAGGCCCAGAGCCTCTCGTGCGAACTCGGCGGTGATCAGATGCCCCAGGTGGATGGGGTCAAAGGTGCCACCGTAGAGCCCGAGCTTCACCCCTGGACCCTTATCGCTTCGGGTTGGCTTGTGTAGCGGCCGACGGACTGGCGGCCGAGAGTTCGTCTCTCAACTTCTGGACCGCCCGGCGCGCCTCCCCCACGCGAGGGCTCTGCGGATGCCGTCGTAGGTAGCTCTGGTAGGCCTCCAGGGCTTCCTCTTTGCGGCCGAGGAGCTCCAGCATCCGCGCCTTTTGGAAAAGCGCTTTCTCAGCCCATTGCGTGTCGTAGTACTCATTCAACACCGCGTCGAAGTAGATCACGGCCGACTCGTAGTAGCCCATCTTTCGGTACAGTTCGCCGGCCTTGAACTCCTTCTCGGCGAGCTTGTCGCGGCATTTGCGCAGGTACTCCTCTGCCTGCGGCCGCAATTCGCTGGCGGGGTAGTCCTCGAGAAACACTTGGAGGGCCTGTACGGCTTTGCGGGTAAACTCCTGGTCCAACCCGGGCCCCGGTGAGAGTTCGTAGTAGCTCACCCCGACTTTGAATTGCGCGTCGTCCACCCAGGGGCTGTTCGGGTACATCCGAACAAACCTCTCGTATTCCGCAACGGCGGTGACGTAGTCCTTCAGGTGGAAGTAGCACTCGGCGAGGTAGAACTGCGCCTCATCGGCCAGCGCTGTGCCGCCCGCACTTGCCACAATTACCTGAAACTGGGTTTTGGCGTCCAGATAGTCGCCCTTCTCGAACATTTGCTTGGCAATCTTGAGGCGTTCTTCGAGGGTGATTCCGGCGCGAACTTTGCGGCCCGCGCAGCCCGTACCGAAAAGTAGCAGGGCCGCGGAGGAGACGAGGGCCAGCGCCACTGCAGCCCACGCCTGAACCCCTTTCCCCGTGCCGTTCAACCGTCCTTGTCCCACTCTGGTTGCCTCACGTTAGCGAGTGCGATAGATAAAGAAGAGGAGGGTCACTATTCCGAGGGCAGCGCCTGCGACCGCGCCCTCGACGATCGCCCCCAGCCTCGATCCCGATGGCTGCCGGCGCGCGTATGTGAACTCGTAGGGGCTCTCTTCCACCCGCGCCAGATCCCTCGCGGCTATCACGTCGACGTGTCGCCTCTCCAGCAGCCCTCCCCAAAGGAGCCCTCCCCTCTGGTCCTTCAACCAACCCGATAGCCGCAAAAGGACCTCCCTCTGCAGAGAGTCCCTGCGGGCGTTGCTCGAGGGTCGCGTAGCCACGGCGAGCTGGTCGACGCGCAGGCTGAAGCGCAACGCCTCCGACGTCTGAGCCGTGCCGGCACTCACCAGCCTCAGGCCCCTGCGCGCCATCTCGTGCGCCAGGCGCGTCTCCACGAACCAGGCCCCTTCGCTTCCTTCTGGCCTCACCTCAAGAACCACCGGCAGAAGCCGAGGAACAGCCAGCGAGTCGAGTAAAGGCTCAACCGTCTCTCGCAGCAGGATCTCGAATACTTCCAGATTCGTCCTTGGTTGCGCTGCCAGGTGCTGAGGCGCCAGCCAGGGAAAAGCCGCTACGACCCACGCTCCTACGCACGCAACCATTCTACGTCGACGGGCCATCCCCGGTTCACCCTTGGTGGGCAAGCTCATTCCCCAGGCCTCCCGGACCGTCCCGATCGGGTACGAAAGCTCCGTCCCCTCGGCAAGCCTTCGGACCTGCCACCCATGACCCGGGTTCACCGAACCTAAAGGCGAAGCAGACAGGTGACAAAATGATCGAACTGGAGCCTACCGTCTTCCGAGCCGACCACGCATGCCGCGTAGTCGAGGGCAAATGATCGCTCACCAAGCTGGCGGTTTACGGAGACAAAGCGATTCCGATCGATCAATCCAAAGCCGAGCGACAGATGCGTCTTCCCTTTCTCCGCCTGTCGCCAGAAGCCGGCGCGCAAAGCCAGGTGTCCCCAGGGGACAACCTCTGCTCCTGCGTGCACTTCGCGGACGGTGGGCTTACCCTCGTCCGAAAGGTTCCGGATGTCGAGGGAAAGCGTGGCCCTCCGCCCCCAGTCGCGCGACAGGCCCAGATTCAAGGTCCCATGGGCCAGTCGCGCCTGCTGTAGGAACTGTTCACGGGCCGGGCTGGGGAAACGCAAATAGGCCAGCCCGAACCGTAGGCCTTCGTGGGAGGTGAGAAGCACTCCGTAGCTGATGGCGATCGACCGGGTCAGGCCGGACGTACCCTGGTCCTGAGCGTAGAAGACACTCGTGCCGATGGCCACTTCTCGCTTGAAGCGCAAGCGCGCCGCCGCGAAGGAGCCGTGCCGATGAGGAAAGCTTCCCCAACCCAGTCCCTCGCGTTCCACCGGCTCTTCTATGGCCTCAGTCACACACAAGACGGCGTCCAGCAGGTTCCACCGAACCAAGAGGCCCTTCACGGCCAGACCCGCGAGGGCTACCCGTTCGGTCGCGTCGAGATCCCGCCAGGCGGGGTGGGATGCCCATTTCGCAGCCACCGTGGCCATGCTTCCTGCATCGAGGGCGAGGCCGAGGCGAAACCTCTGCGGAAACCGGTAGAGCTCCACCGCTGCCGGATTAAAAAACGCCACGTCGAAGTCGCCCTCCAGGCTGGTGATCGCACCGCCCAGACCCAAGGCCCGTGCGCTCGCGAAAGAGAGCGTACGCCATCGATGGGACCCGACCGCTGACGTCGCTTCGCTGGTCGTCATCAGCCATAGGCCTGGGAGCGTGTAAAGTAGAACCGCGATTCGTGCCGTACGAGCTCTCATACCGGCAGCGCCTTCGCCCCCGCCCTGGCCCGCAAATGCCTTCCCAGAGCCAGGGCAATCGGAACCACATTCCCTAAGGTGACTGCGCGGGTAAACACATTCCCGTATCGCAGGTAAAAGGTGTCCTCGTCGCGGAGCTCGACCTCCCCAACGACGACCGCTTCGCGATACAGATCGGTCTCTTTTTGCACCCGGCCCAAAGGATCAATGAGGCAGCTCAGACCCGTATTGGCGCAACGGGCGATCCAGCGCCGCGTTTCGATGGCGCGAAAGACGGCCGCGCGCTCGTGCTGGTAGGGTCCACTGGTTCGACCGAACCAGCCGTCGTTGGTGATCACCACCAGAAACTGCCCACCGGCCAGGACGAATTGGCGCACTAGATCGGGGAAGATGCTTTCGTAGCAGATCACGGTGGCCAAGCAAACTCGGCGGATCGCAGAGCTACCGGAAAGCGCCGCCTTCAGATGGAACACCCGAACCCCCGGCCCTGGGGAGAAGTCCCCCTGCCCCATCTCCAGCTTGTCGAGGAGATCTTTGAACCAACCCAGGGCCCCCTGGTAGGGTACGCGCTCGCCGAAGGGGACCAGCTGTAGCTTGGCGTACCACTGAAGGTCCGCCCTGCCGGGCTCAAAGAGGAACGCGGCGTTGTAGGTGCGCAGGACACCGTCCTCTCCGTACTCATAGTCCGGTGCCCCGGAGAGGACGGGGGTTTCCCAGCGGCCGATATGTTCGTACATCCACTGGAGGTAGCGAGGTTCGTGGCGGATGTACATCGGCAGTGCCGTCTCCGGCCAGATTATCAGAGCCGGCCGTGACTTCAGGGCCTCCTCCGTGAGGCGCTCGTAGGTGGACATGTTGTCGTCGAGAAACGCAGAGTCCCACTTGCGGTAGGGGTCGATATTTCCCTGAATCAAGGCTAGGCGGATCTTTTCCTGCGTCTCGCGGTACTGTCGCATTACGACGCGGCCGTGCACCCACGGGAGCAAGAACAGCACGGCCATCACCAGGATCAGGACCAGTCGCCTTTTCCAACCGGGTGCGCGCAGGTACAGGTAGATGAGCACGTTCAACCAGGCGACCCAGAAGCTGACCCCGAAGACGCTCGTCACGGAGGCGTACTGGATAAGCGAGGTGTAATAGGACTGGGTGTAACCGAGCGAAAGCCAGGGAAAGCCGATCTGGCCCAGGGATCGCAGGTATTCGATCCCGGTCCACAGGAAAGGCAAGGCGTAGACGAAGTGCGGGCCGAGGTGGCTGGCCAGCCAGTGATGGCCCAGGCCGTACAGCACGAAGAAGAGGGGAAGCACGAGAAGGGCGCCCAGGGCGCCCGGGATCGTCACCCAGCTGATCCAGTACAGGGTGGCAAGGTGCGCGAGGAAACCGGCCACGTACGACCAGCGCACGGCTTGGCGTCCGTTCTTCCCTTCGAGAAGGTAGAACAAAGGGACCAGGGCCCAGTAGGCCACAAAGCCCAGACGGAAGGGCGGAAAGGACAGACCGAAGGCCACGCCGGTCGCTCCCGCCAGGAGCAGATTCTTCCGCCGCTGTGTATTGCTTTCGCTCACGGCCGCTTATCCCTGCTGGGATCTCCCGTTCTCGGCTATCAAAAACGGCCCGCCGTAGCAGGCCGAACAAGGCAAAGACGCTCCCTCAGCGGGTCACGAGCTCCCATCGACGGTCATTCCGACGGGCCCCCCCGATCGGATTGTGCCCTCCCCCTGAGCCAGTCCAAGTAGCTCTGAAGAATTTCAACTGCAGCGATCTGGTCCACGATCGGCCGATTTCTGCTGGGACGTCGACCCGCGCTTCGAAGTTTGCGCTGGGCAGTTACTGTGGTCAGGCGCTCGTCCCAGGCACGGATCGGTACCGCGATTCTCTCTGCCAGTCGGGCCGCAAAGGCCCTTGCCCGTTCCGCTTCTTTCCCCTCCTCCCCCCGCATGGTCAGAGGCATACCCACGATCACCGCCTGAACGTCGAGTTGCCGAATGATCTCCACCAACCGCTCCAGCCGACTGGTTTCACTTCCCCCTTCCAGAGTGGTTAGGGGATGGGCCAGGAGTCCCAGAGGATCACTGATCGCCACCCCAATTCGCCGGGTCCCGTAATCAATCCCCAGGTAGCGTCTCCGCCCGTCGTCTGGGGTAGGCTTTCCACGGCATGGGGAAACCTCTTTGGGATCGGCTGTCATTTACCCTGGCCGGACTGAAGCTCTGAGAGGGGTCTTTTGAGGATTTCCTTGAGTGCCTTGCCCGCTTTGAAGTGGGTTTTCCGCCGCGCGGGCACGTAGATGATTTCCCCCGTCTTGGGGTTGCGGGCCTTGGGTTTCGGCTTGGTGGTCTTTACCTCGAACACCCCGAAGTCGCGGATCTCAATTCGGATTTCCGGATCGGCTTCCGCCATGTAAGACCGCAGCGCTCGGAACACGCCGTCCACAATGCGCTCGGTCAGGTAGATCTTCTCGCCTACCAGCTCCGCAGTCCGTTTGGCCACGTCCTTCTTGGTAATCGTCCGCTTCTTCGTCGCCTGCTTCATCGATCCGACTCCTTTGCCTTTACCAGATCCCGCCTTTCGATTCCCTTCCTCCGTCTACGTTTACTCAGGCAATGGCGACCCCCTTCTTCGCCGAGGGCCATCGGTCAGCCCTTAAACCCCGGCCTCTTCGGCCCCCTCGGCTTCCACCGATCCCTCCAGGCGCGATACACTAAGCACCCCCCGCACCTTGCGGATCTTGTGCATGACTCGCGTCAGATGGGAGAGATTGCGAACCTCAATGATGAACGTACCGGATGCCACGGAGTCGGCTGCTTTCATCTCCGCGCTGACGATGTTGGTGTCTACGCTGGCAATGGCCTGGGAGATGTCCGCCAGCAGCCCCTTTCGATTCTCGCCCAGGACGCGCAAGCTGGCCAGGAACTGATGGTCCTTGCTGACGTCCCACTCCACCTCGATGTAGCGGTTGGGGTCCTCCATCATGGCCAGGAGGTTCTTGCAGTCGGCGCGGTGCACTACGATCCCACGCCCACGGGTGATGAAGCCGATGATCCGGTCCCCGGGGACAGGCTGGCAGCACTTGCCGAAATGGATCAGCATGTCGCGGACACCGTCCACGCGCACCCCCTTCGCCGACCCGCGCGCCTTCTCCAGAAAGCGCTGGAAGATCGAGTCCTCCTTGGCCTTCTCGATCTTCTCCGGCGAAAGCTTGCGCGCCACGTTCTCAATGGACAGGTCGCCGCGCCCAATGGCCGCGTAGAGCTGCTCCACATCGCTCAGGCCAAAGGACTGGGCAATCTCCTCCAGCTCCTGGTCGTCCTTCGGGATGCGGAAGCGCTTGAAGAAGCGATTCAGGATCTCCTGGCCCAGCTGGATGCTCTGCTCGTACTGAGCCTCCCGAAGCCAGCGCTTGATCCGGCTGCGCGCCTTGGAGGTCTTGACAAACTTCAGCCAGTCGGGATTGGGCTTCTGGTTGTGGCTGGTGATGATCTCAACGCGATCGCCGCTCCGCAACTCGTAGTCCAGAGGGACGATCCGCCCGTTGACCTTCGCCGCCAGGCAGTGGAGCCCAATGTCGGTGTGCACCGCAAACGCGAAATCCACGGGGGTGGCCCCGCGCGGCAGCTTAAGGAGATCCCCTTTCGGGGTGAAGACGAAAACCTCGTCCTGGAAAAGCTCAACCTTGAGGTCTTCCAGGAACTCCCCGGAGTCGTGGGCGTCCTGCTGCCACTCCAGGATCTGACGCAGCCAGAGGAGATGCTTGTCGAGGTCCTCGTCCGTCTTTCCCTCTTTGTAGCGCCAGTGAGCGGCGATGCCCTCCTCGGCGGTGCGGTGCATTTCGTGCGTACGGATCTGCACCTCCACCATCTTGCCGTCCGGCCCTATGACCGTCGTGTGGAGGCTCTGGTACATGTTGGACTTCGGGGTGGCAATATAGTCCTTGAAGCGGTCGTGGACCGGCGTGTAGAGGCTGTGGACGATGCCCAGGGCGAAGTAACACTCCTCCACCTTGTCGACGATGATCCGGATCGCGAGGAGATCGTAGATTTCCTCGAACGGGACGTTGCGCTTCTGCATCTTCATGTAGATGCTGTAGAAGTGCTTGGGCCGTCCCGTGATCTGTGCCTTGATGCCGGCGCGACGCAGCTCCTCCTGAATGGGCCGGGCGAAGCGCCGGATGTAGCGCTCCCTCTCAACGCGCTTCTCGGCGATCTTGCGCTCAATCTCCTCGTACGCCGCCGGGTCCAGCTCTTTTAGGGCCAGATCCTCCAGCTCCCACTTGATGCGCGCAATTCCCAGCCGGTGGGCAAGGGGCGCGTAGACGTCGCGGGTCTCGATCGCGATCCACTTGCGCTTCTTCTCCGGCAGGTACTCCAGGGTGCGCATGTTGTGGAGGCGGTCGGCGAACTTGATGAGGATGACCCGGATGTCCCGGACCATGGAGAGGAGCATTTTGCGGAAGTTCTCCGCCTGGCGCGTCTCCAACTTCTCCAGCCTGAGTCCGCCGATCTTGGTCACGCCGTCCACCAGCTGGGCGATCTCCTCGCCGAACTCCTCGCGCACCATCTGGAGGCTCACCCCGGTGTCCTCGACCACGTCGTGGAGTAACCCGGCCACCACGGTCACGTGGTCCATGCGCAGCTCGGTTAAGATCTTGGCCACCTCGAGGGGGTGCTCGAAATAGGGAACCCCACTCATCCGGAGCTGCTCGCGGTGGGCACTGTAGGCGAAGAGAAAGGCGCGCGCCAGAAGCTCGGCGTCCACGTGGGGATCATAGCGTCGCAAGCGACGGAGGAGGACCTGGTACTGGCGATAGTACGGGTTGGCCGTAAGGTACGCTTCCGCCCCACTTGCAGCTGCCGGGACCGGAGCCTGAAGCTGTTTTTCTGCCGTCTCAGCCAAACCCTTACCCTAAGCTGCCCGCTTCCCAAGCCAACGTTGTAACGCTTCACCCCCGGAGGCGGTTGCCGGATTCCAGGCCGACCTCAGAAAGGTACGTACTGCTCCGGAGGGGGAACCTCCTTCTCGTAAGTCGCCAGATTGGCGAAGAGGGCGTACTCCTTCACGAAGGCCAGTTCCACGGTGTCCGTCGGCCCGTTGCGCTGCTTGGCGACGATGATCTCCGCGATCCCCGGCTTGTCCGTCGGCCCGTACACCTCCGGGCGGTAGATGAAGATCACCACGTCGGCGTCCTGCTCGATCGCGCCCGATTCTCGCAGGTCGGAGAGGATGGGCCGCCGTTCCCCCGTCCGCTGCTCCACCGCGCGCGAAAGCTGGGATAGAGCGACCACCGGGATCTCCAGCTCTTTGGCAAGGGCCTTCAGAGACTGGGAGATCATCGAGATTTCCATCTGGCGGCTCTCGATACGCCCGGTACCCCGGATCAGCTGCAGATAGTCGATGATCAGCAGGCCAAGCTTGTGCTCGGCCTTCGCCCTGCGCGCCTTGGCGCGGATCTCCAGGATGGTCTGGGCCGGCCGGTCGTCGATGAAAATGGGGGCCTGGTCCAAGCGGCCAACGGCCATACTCAGCTTCGGCCACTCGGAGCTGGGGAGGCGCCCCGTGCGGATGAGGTGGGCGTTGACGCGGGCCTCGCTGCACAGAAGACGCAAGGTCAGCTGGTAGCCCGCCATCTCCAGGCTGATGAAGCCCACGGGGATACCGTAATCCACGGCTGCGTTGCGGGCGATGTTCAGGGCAAAAGCGGTCTTGCCCATGCTCGGTCGCCCCGCGATCACGATGAAGTCCGAGGGCTGGAAACCGGAGGTGAGGTTATCCAGAGCCGTGAAGCCCGTCGGCACACCGGTTGTCGTCCCCCGGCGGGAGTGATAGGTCTCGATGACCTCGAAGGTGTGGTGAAGCAAGGGCCGGACGTGGCGAAATCCTTCGCGCAGGCGACGCTCCGAGATGGAGAAGATCTTTCGCTCGGCCTCGTCGATCAGGTCGAAGATGTCCGACGTCCCTTCGTAGGCCCGTTCCTGAACCTCGCTGGCTATGTCGATGAGACGTCGCGCAAGGGCCTTTTCCAGAACGATCTTGGCGTAGTACTCGACGTTCGCCGCCGAAGGAACCGTTCGCAACAGTTCGGTCAGGTAGTAGTTGCCCCCTACCTCGTCGAGCTCGTCCCTGCGGGAAAGCTCCTCCGCAAGGGTGAGCACGTCCACCGGCTCATTCCGGTCGAAGAGACTCAAGGCCGCTTCGTAGATCTTCTGATGGGCGCGCCGGTAGAAACAGCCGGGATCGAGAATCTCGACAACGCGCGCGATGGCGTTGGGCTCGAGGAGGATGGAGCCGAGTACAGCCATCTCTGCCTCGATGGCCTGCGGCGGGACTCGTTCCCTCAGTTCCGTCTCCTTGTTCACCGCCACGGTGCTCCGCTCCTCCGCTCAGGTTTAGCCTTGCCTAAGCTACTCATCCAAAGGAAGGGTCTCCTGGATTGCCTGCACTGGACCCTCGTCGCTGCCCTTGCGGCGCTTATCTGCCTCGGGCACTTCCTGCGTCTCAATGCCTGGCAAGCCCTGGGCCTCTCGCTCCACGATCTGCCGATGCAACTGGACCGCTCGCCGCAAATCGGCGATCGCTGCTTCGTACAGGGAGGGCGTGCGAAGAACAGCTGCCGGATGGTACGTGACCAGCATTGGGATGCCGTGAAACTCCCACACCGGTCCCCGCAGGCGGTTCAACGGGGTCAGCACGTCCAGAAGCGCCTGGGCGGCAATCCGTCCAAGACAGACCAGAAGCTTGGGCCGGATGATCTCGATTTGCCTTCGCAGGTAGGGCAGACATTGCGCCACCTCTTCCGCCAGGGGGTCACGATTGCCAGGGGGCCGGCACTTCAGCACGTTGGCAATGTACACCTCCTGCCGGCGCAGGCCGACCTCGGCCAGCATCTTGTTCAGGAGCTGGCCCGCCCTACCCACGAAGGGCTCCCCCTGCAGGTCTTCTTCCGCACCCGGTGCTTCGCCCACGAACATGATCTCGGCTTTCTCGTTGCCCACACCGAACACGAAATGGGTGCGGGTCCGTCCCAGGGGACATTTCTGGCAATCGCGGATCTCGAGGTAGTACTGCTGGAGCGCAGAGGGCTCCCGCGCTTCCCCCTGCAGCACACTCCACATCAGGTCACGGTCGATGGCCGGCCCATCGCCGTGAATCTCCAGCTCGTAGGCAAGGGCGCGGACCGCTTCCACAAGAGGATGTGGGACTGGAGTGCTCACTTCGCCTCGCCCGCCTGAGGGGTGTGAATTTCGGCCGCCTGGTTCGCGCGCGCCCGCCAAAGCTGACCCACGCGGAAGACAAGGCGGCGCGCCACGTCCAGTTTGCTCGCCAGAGGCCACGCTTCCAGATGGCCCTGTGCGTCAAGCAAGGTGACTCGGTTCGTATCGGTCCCGAATCCTGCCCCTGGCTCGAGCGGGTTGTTCACCACGATCAGATCCAGATTCTTCTTCCGCAGCTTCTCCATCGCGTAGGCGAGCTCGTTCTCCGTTTCCACAGCAAAGCCGACCAGAAACCGAGACCCCTTATTCTGCCCGGCCCAGGCCAAGATATCCGGGGTCTTTTCCAAGGTCAGCTGCAGGTAGGGGCCTTCGCCCTTCTTGATCTTGTGAGGAGAGAGCTGCGTCGGGCGGTAGTCGCTCACGGCTGCGGCCATGAACAGGATGTCCGTACGCGGCCATTCCTCGGCCACGGCTTCTGCCATCTCGGAGGCGGTCCGGACCCTGGTACACCGCACGCCCTCGGGTACCCGTAGGCCTGTGGGTCCGGAGACAAGGGCCACTTCGGCGCCCGCCCAAAGCGAAGCCTCCGCAAGGGCGTACCCCATCTTGCCAGAGGAATGATTGGTGATGAAGCGCACCGGATCGACGGCTTCCTGGGTGGGGCCGGCCGTCACCAGTACGCGACATCCCTTTAGGGCATCGTGGCGCAGCAGCTCGTACTTGATTGCGTCGAGGATCACCTCAAGCGCCGCCAAACGCCCCCAACCTACCTCCCCCTCCGCGAGCTCCCCGTGCTCAGGACCTACCACCCGGTAGCCCCAGCTGCGCAAGCGTTCGAGGTTTTGGGAGAGCGCGGGCTTGGCGTACATCTCATGATTCATGGCCGGGCAGAGGATCACCGGCGATCGTGTGGCTGCCACCAGAGCGCTCAGCGCATCGTTGGCCAGCCCGGAGGCAAGCTTGCCGAGGAAATCGTACGTCGCCGGTGCCACTACCACCAGGTGAGGCCATCGGGCGAGCTCTACGTGAACTGTTGCCCCGCCCGGTCTCTCGCCCTGGAACAGATCCGTAACCACGGGCCGATGGGTCAACGCCTCGAAGGTGAGGGGCGCCACAAAGCGGACTGCCGCCTCCGTCATCACCACCTGCACCGCGGCGCCCAGGCGGATGAGCTGCCGAGCCAGCTCGCAGCTCTTGTAAGCGGCTATTCCGCCGGTGACACCCAGAAGAACCCTCTTCCCTTCCAGAAGGCGATCTTCCACTGTCCCTCCGTGCGGGGCCGATGGCCGGGGCTAAACCTCTTCCTCCTGGCCCTCCTCCTCAATATAGCGGAAGCGGATCTTCCCCTCGATCATTTCCTGCACGGCCAGCACGGTCGGCTTGGGGAAGCGAACGTAATCCGGAATCGGCTCGCGTGGGCCGAGGTCTTCCTCCTCCAGCTCTTCCAGGCTGGGCGGAGGAGCGTTTTCCATCTGCTCCATCAGGATTTGCTGCGTGATGGCGTGCTGCTCATCGTTGATCTGCCGCGCCCGCTTGGCGATGATCACTACTGCTTCGTACAGATTGTCCACGTGCCGCAGGATCTTAGTCAGATCTAAGGTTTCCACCATCGGAACTGTCACCTCCTATTACGCCCTCAACTCACCCGTTGTGCACCGACCTGCCTTCAGGCATTCCCTCCGTACGCGGCCATCTGAGTGCCGTCAGCCCTTTTCAACTCGGCCGCTTTCGGCCGGTTCCGCTCTTGGCCACCTTGCGCGAATGGCCCTCAGGATCTCTTCCGCCACTCGCTCCACTTGATCATTCACGAGGACCAGGTCATAGTGCCGCGCGGCTTCCATTTCCATCGGGACCCGCGCCAGCCTCCGCTGAATCTCTTCCTCCGAGTCGCTCCCCCGGCCCCGAAGCCTCGCCTCCAGCTCGTCCAGGGAGGGGGGGGCCAGGAAGATCAGCAGACTGTCCTCGGGAAAGGCGCGCCGGATCGCAAAACCGCCCTGAATGTCGATATCCAGCAGCACCACCTTGCCCCGTTCCAGCTGGCTTTGCAACGGACTCCGGAGCGTGCCGTAAAGGTGGCCGTGTACCTCTGCGTACTCCACGAACTCTCCGTTCCGCACGCGACGTTCAAATTCCTCTTTGGACAGGAAAAAATAGTCGCGACCGTCCACCTCTCCGGGCCGGGGCGCACGCGTTGTAGCCGAGACCGAGTAGGCAAACGCATCCCCTCCCCTCTCCAAGAGCCGGCGGATGACTGTGGTCTTCCCCCCGCCCGAGGGTGAGGAGATCACCACCAAAAGCCCCCGCCGCGGCATGGAATCCACCGTCCTGTGCACGGGCCTCCACCCGTCCGAAGAGTCGTGGTCTCGAACGCCCCGCTCTGCTTCTCCGCTGAACTTCGAGTTCGTCGCCTTTCCTTTCCGCACCGGCCTGGGAACAGGAAGCCCCCGCGCAGGGCCTGATCGCTACTCGATATTTTGCACCTGCTCCCGGATTCTCTCGATCTCTTCTTTCAGTTCCACGACGAGGTGAGAAATCTCCGCACTGTAGGCTTTGGCCCCAATGGTAGTGGCTTCGCGGTGCATCTCCTGGAGCAGGAAGTTGAGGCGCCGGCCCACCGCCTCCTCGGCCTCCATGGCCCGCAAGAACTGAGCGTTGTGGCTGCGGAAGCGCACGCACTCTTCGGTCACGTCCATCCGGTCCACCAGAATGGCCAGCTCCGTGTACAGCCGATTCTCATCGATTTGATCGTCGGCCAGGAGCTGGCGCACACGCTCGCGCATCCTCTCAAACTGCTCCCCGCGGCGGCGCTGGGCTTCTTCCTCAATCCTCTGCACAAGCTGCTCGAGTCGAGCGATGCGCCCCCGTAGATCCTTCTCCAGAGCCTGGCCCTCCTTGGCGCGCATTTCCTGCAGTTCCTGAAGGGCCGTGGTGACGGCCTCCTGTACGGGCTCCCACAGCGCCTCCGCATCCTCGCTCTCCTCCCCGCCGCTCAGAATCTCCGGAAACTGCAGGAGATGGCCAATTTCGATTCGTCCTGGAAGGCGCAGTTCTTTTTTCAGCTCGTGGAGGGCGCGGACGTAGGATCGGGCCAGCATCAGGTCGGCCTGAAGGGGAATGGTCCTCTCGTCCCCGTTCTTAACGCGCACAGTCAAATTCACATGGCCTCGCACCACATATTGGCGAACCAAGTCGCGCACCCGCTGGTCCAGTCCCCCCAGGGCCTTAGGCAGACGGAGGGAGATGTCCAGGAATCGACTGTTAAACGACCGTACCTCTGCGAGAACCAGGAGATCGCCGCTTGTACTCACCCCCCGCCCGTAACCTGTCATGCTAAGGATCATTCCGCGTCCGTTTTCGCTTTCCTCGACCTGTCCTCCATTATGGGCGATAACTTCTGAAGCTTTCTTGGCTTACATGATACGAATTCCGGCACTAATAGTCAAACGGATTTTCCCCTCCCTTTGTGTCGCGGCTCCGGACGGGCCTCGCCAAGGTGCAGGGAAGTCTCTGTCACTCTCGCCGCGCGAGGCGAGCTTCCTCCAAGCAAAAGCGGAGAGAAACCCGGTGGGTGGCACCGAGGTAGCCGTGGCTCAGGAAGGCGTAATCCACATCCAGACGGGGAAGATGGATGCCCAGGCCAAGGGTCAGGTGGCCGACATCCGAACCTACGCGCACGGCGAACAGGTTCCGGGCCTCGACTTCGGCGCCCAGGTGTGTGTCGAAGCTCATCGGACCGAGATGGGCCTGGGCCGCGTACTTCCGTCCCTCAAAACGCACATCCACGTCGGCCGTTGGAAGAAAGCGCAGATCGCCGAAGCGCAGACGCCAGTCCTTCGCTATCCCCATCTTCAGCGTGGGCACGATGAGTTCCCGTCGACCGGTGTCCCAGCTGAGGAGGGTGGTCGTGACGTCCTGCACAATCGCGCCGAGAACCACGTCCCCAACGGTTTTCCCCCGCAGCCCCACGTCAAAGCCCAGACCCCACGCCGAGTGATCTCCCAGCGCCTTGTAGACGAACTTTGTGCTGGCTCCCCACGCCCACTCCCCCAGAACCTTGGCGAACGAAAGGTACGTGGCCCATTCGGCGTCGCTGATCGTGCGCGCGATGTAGGGGACGTTTCGCCGAAGCTGCCCATTGTCGTCGACGTACACCTCCCCCAGCTTCAGATCGGCGTTCGGCAAGGCGGTAACAGGGATATCGTCGACCCCCACGCGGGTGATCGTCAGGCCCAGGCTATGGCGAGGACCGTAAGGCAAAGCCACGCCGGCGTAGTCGAAGTTCACCACCCCGGCAAATTGTTCGCCGTGCATGTAAGAGAGCTCCGGATAGTTCAGCGCGGCCAATCCTGCAGGGTTCCAGTATCCGCCCCACACGTCCGCCGCGACGGCCACGTAAGCCCCTCCCATACCCAGGGGGCGCGCTCCGACCCCCGTGGCCATGAATTCGCCGGCGTACTTGCCAATTTGGATTGCGGCCCCAAGGATGGCGGGCCAAGCCGTCAGGGACAGGAAGAGAGACCCAGCCAGAGGCCGTCTCATTCGGTGCCCCCCTTGCCGTCGATCATCTCCCGGAGCTCTGCCAGTTTCAGAAGCGCCTGGAGAGGCGTGAGGTTGTTCACGTCGATCTTGCTGAGCTCCTCGCGCAGGCGGCGAGCCTCGGTTTCGAAGAGGTCCGCCTGGACCGGCCGCAGCGCCTTCACGCGGTCCCGCCGGTGTCTGCCGTGGAGCGCAAGCTTCGGGACTGCTCCCGGGCCCAGCTCCTCGGCTTCCAGATTCTGGAGCACCTCCTTGGCGCGTTCGATGATGGCCGTGGGGAGTCCAGCCAACCGGGCGACCTGGATCCCGTAGCTGCGGTCACTGGCTCCCTCCACAATCTTGCGCAGGAAGACGATGTGGTCGCCCCACTCCTTTACCAGCACATTGTAGTTCTTGACGCGCGGCAGCACCCGCGCGAGTTCCGTAAGCTCGTGGTAGTGGGTGGCGAAGAGCGTCTTGGCCGCTACACTCTCTGTGTTGTGTAGGTACTCGACCACGGCCCAGGCGATCGAAAGGCCATCGAACGTGCTGGTGCCGCGGCCGATCTCGTCCAGGATGATCAGGCTGCGGGGGGTCGCGTTGTTCAGGATGTTGGCCGTCTCGTTCATTTCCGCAAGGAAGGTGCTTTCCCCTCCCGCCAGATTGTCGGAGGCGCCCACGCGGGTGAAGATCTTGTCCACCACCCCGATGCGCGCCCGCCGCGCCGGCACGAAGCTTCCCGCCTGTGCCATAAGGACGATGAGAGCGACCTGACGCAGGTAAGTGGACTTTCCGGCCATGTTGGGACCGGTGATGATCAGGATCTGCTGCTCCCGGTTGTTCAGGCGGGTATCGTTCGGCACGAACTGCTCGCCCGGTGGCAGGAGCCGCTCCACCACCGGATGGCGCCCCTCTTCGATGAGGATCTCCTCGCCCTCGTCCACCTCGGGGCGTGTGTAATCGTACTCGTGCGCCACCTGCGCAAAGGAGGCCAGGCAGTCCAGACGTGCCAGAAGGCGGCCGTTTTCCAGGATCCGCGCCGCCTGCGAGGCGGCCAGCCGGCGCAAGCGGTCGAACAACTCGTATTCCAGAGCGGCGATCCTCTCCTCGGCCCCGAGGATCTTCTCCTCGTACTCCTTCAGCTCTGGGGTCACAAACCGCTCGGCGTTGACCAGGGTCTGCTTGCGGATGTAATCCGGCGGCACCTTGGACAAGTTCGGCTTGGTGACCTCGATGTAGTAGCCGAAGACCTTGTTGTAGCCGACGCGGAGGGAAGGGATCCCTGTCCGCTCCCGTTCCGTCGTCTGCAGGCGGGCGATCCAGTCTTTCCCGGAGCGCAGGATGCGACGGAGCTCATCGAGTTCGGCGTTGTAACCCTCGCGGATCAACCCGCCCTCCGTCACCAGGAGGGGAGGGTCGTCCACCAGTGCATCCTCGATCTCGTCCACGAGCGAGGTCAGCGGTTCCAATCCCTCGCGGATGGCCGCGATCTCAGCTGCCTCCATCTCAGCGAGGAGCTTACGCAGGCGCGGGATCAGCTTCAGGGTCCCGGCCAGAGCCTTCAGGTCACGGGCGTTGCAGCGGCCGGTGGTGATCTTGCTGGTCAGACGTTCCAGGTCGCCCGCCCGGCCGAGGACGGCACGGACTTCCTCCCGAACCCCTCCCTTCTGGACCAGCTCTTCCACCGCGTCGAGCCGGCGACGGATCTGGTCCACATCCCGAAGAGGCCGTAGGATCCAGTTGACGAGAAGCCGGCCTCCCATGGGCGTGCGCGTTCGATCCAGTACCGAAAGCAGGGTGGCCCTTCGCGTACCGAAGGCCATGGACTGAATCAGCTCCAAGTTGCGCACAGTGGTGGCGTCCAGACCGAGAAACTGCTTCGGCGAGTAGCGGGACAGGGCCGTGATGTGTTCAAGGCCGGACTTCTGGTTCTCCTGGAGGTACTGCAGGACCACTCCGGCCGCGCAGATACCGGCGTCGAGGTCCTCGCAGCCAAACCCCTTCAGGCTGGCCGTGCGGAAATGCTGGGTGAGGGTCTCGTAAGCGAAGGTCCGGACGAACATCCACTCGTCGCGCGTTGTGAAGGTGCACTGTGCGCGCGATCCCAGCCGCTGCTTGACCAGCTCCGCCTGGGCATCCGAAACCAGCACTTCCGAGGGAGAGAGGTTCAG
The DNA here is from genome assembly GCA_034506315.1 of candidate division KSB1 bacterium. Lineage (GTDB taxonomy): Bacteria > Zhuqueibacterota > Zhuqueibacteria > Oleimicrobiales > Geothermoviventaceae > Zestofontihabitans. Next base: position 74,508 of record JAPDPT010000002.1, read on the forward strand.
GAGATGGTCGGCAAACTCATCGACACCGAACTCTCCGACCACGAACTCCCCCGTGGAAAGATCGCACCACGCCATCCCCACCGCCCCACCCTTCAGGTAGACGCTGGCCAGGTAGTTGTTCTTTTTGGTCTCCAGATAGTCATCGACCAGCGCGGTGCCGGGGGTGATGATCTCTACAACGTCGCGCTTGACGAGCTTCTTGGCCTTCTTCGGATCCTCTACCTGCTCGCAGATGACCACCTTGTGGCCCGCCCGGATGAGCTTCGTGAGGTAAGTGTCGAGGGCGTGGTGCGGAAAGCCGGCCAGGGGGACTTCTGCTGCCTTGCCATGGGCGCGCGACGTGAGGGTGAGGCCCAGCACCTGGGCCGCCACCTTCGCATCGTCGTAGAACATCTCGTAGAAATCGCCCATGCGAAAGAGCAGGATCGCGTCCTGGTGCTGAGCCTTGAAGCTCATATACTGCTCGAGCATGGGCGTGGTGGACACAGGCCCAAGCCCATCCCCCGTCGTCCTGACCGTCCTTTTTCCCGTTGTCGCTTCCATGGTTGGCCTACCTGGTCGTGTCCCAGCGCCTGCCCGGATAGCCCCTACGTGCGCCTCAAGTCATGGCCCCAGTAGAGCTTCTGCCGAAGCAATTCGTAGAAGCTCTTGCGGCGGACCCAAACCCACTTCACGGAGTAATTGGCCTTGCGCACAATGACCCATTGACCCGGCCGCAGGCGGTAGGCCAGCTGACCGTCGGCACTGAGCGACAGGCACTCGCCCTGCGTGTACCCAACCGTGCGAACCACACTGCTGTCGGGCAGCACCACGGTGCGGGCCGATAGGGTGTGGGAGCACAAGGGGGTGATCACGATGGCCTTCATCGTCGGCACCACGATCGGCCCACCTGCGGAGAGAGAGTATGCAGTCGAGCCCGTCGGCGTCGCAACGATGATCCCGTCGGCCACGTAGGTGTTCAGGTAGGTGCCGTCGACGTAGGCTTCAATCTGAACCACACGCGGGCTTGCGCCCCGGTCGATTACCACATCGTTCAGGCAGAAGAAGGTGGAAGTAGTATCCCCCTCCACATCCACTCGAATGACCATCCTTTCCAGAATCTCGTACTCTCCCCGGAGAACGTCCTCAAGGCTTGGGTAGAGCTCGCCGAGTGTCACACCCGCCAGGAATCCCAGCCCGCCGAGGTTCACGCCGAGGATGGGGACCTCGCGCGGCCCAACTTCACGGGCGGCGCTCAGGATCGTTCCGTCCCCCCCAAAGGCGAACACCATGTCCACGGCCGCCACCAGCTCGGCGCGGGGCACCACCTCGCAGCAACCCAGATCACAGCGCACGATCTGGGCGACGTCTGTCTCAACGAGCACGCGCTGGCCGCGTTCCGCCAACCATCGCACCACCCCGGGGATGACCTCGTTGACCAGGGCTTTTCGAACGTTTGCGAGGATTCCGATTGTCATTTGCCGCGATGTGCTGGGATGTGCTCGGTCCGTTCCTTTTCCCCCAGCCCCAGGAATCTCCGCCAGTCGAAGCGCGGGCCCTTCTCAATCGAATCCAGCTCCCTGGCGACGGCCGCGGCGATCCCCTCTGCGTCAAGGCCGAGGAGGTGGAGAAGGAGATTTCGTTCGCCGTGCTCGATGAATTCGTCCGGCACGCCAAGGCGCAGGAGCCGGACATCCCGGTACCCTTGGTCAGCCAAGAACTCCGCCACCGCGCTTCCGAATCCCCCGGCAAGGGCGTTCTCTTCCACCGTGACCAGCAGCGCGAAGTTCTCGGCAAGGTCTCGCAGGAGCTCGGTATCGAGTGGCTTTACAAAGCGGGCATTCACGACCTTCGCACTCACGCCCTGCTCCTGGAGGTGCTCGGCCGCCTCCAGACTGGGATAGACCATGGAGCCGATGGCCAGGATCGCCACATCGTGCCCCTCACGCAGGATTTCTGCCTTACCTATAGGCAGAATCTCCGGCTTCGGCTTGCGCGGCACACCCACCGCGCTCCCACGCGGATAGCGGATGGCCGTCGGCCCGGTTTCGTGGGCCAAGGCGGTCCAGAACATGTCCCGCAGCTCGCTCTCGTCCTTCGGCGCCATCACCACCAGGTTTGGGATGTGCCGCAGATAGCTGAGATCGAACACCCCGTTGTGCGTAGGACCGTCGTCTCCGACGATCCCGCCACGGTCAATGGCGAAGATCACCGGTAGCCTCTGCAAGGCCACATCGTGAACGATCATATCGTAAGCCCGCTGCAGGAAGGTGGAATAGATGGCCACGATGGGCCGCAGGCCGCTGATCGCCAGCCCGGCCGCAAAGGTCACGGCGTGGCCTTCGGCGATCCCCACGTCGTAGAAGCGATCGGGGAAGGCCTCGGCCAGCTTGATCAGGCCGGTACCCAGGGACATCGCCGCCGTAATGCCCACCACTCGCGGATCGCGCGAGGCCAGTTCCACAACCACATCCCCCACCAGCTCCGAGTAGGTTGGGACGAGGCTCTGCTTCTTGCTCTTCCCCGTCTCGATATCGAAGGGGCCTAAGCCGTGGAAGCGCGGTGCATCCTCCTCCGCGTACTTGTAGCCCTTCCCCTTCTTGGTCAACACGTGCACCAGAATCGGCCCCTTAAACTTCCGCACTTCGGTGAGAACTCGGATGAGACGGGAGAGGTTGTGCCCGTCCACAGGCCCGATGTAGCGGAAGCCGAGCTTCTCGAAGAGCAGACCGGGGACGATGATCGACTTCAATCCCTGGTCGATGCGCGCCACGATCGAACGTACGCGGCGCCCGATGTGGGACATCTTCCCGGTGAGTTCCCAGATGTCGTTCTTGAGCCGGTTGTACATCGGCGCGGTGATGACGTCCGTCAGGTAGCGCGAGAGGGCGCCGACATTGCGGGAGATGGACATCTCATTATCGTTCAGGATGACCACCAGGTCTTTACCGAGGGCTCCGGCGTTGTTCAGCCCCTCGAAGGAAAGACCGCAGGAAAGGGCGCCATCTCCCACCACCACGACCACCTTGTAGTCTTCCTGACGGAGATCGCGCGCGCAGGCCATCCCCAGCCCCGCCGAGATGGCCGTGCCGGCGTGTCCCACGCCGAAGGTGTCGTATTCGCTCTCCTCCGGTTTGACGAAGCCGCTGAGGCCCTTGTACTGTCGGAGCGTGTGAAACCGGTCCCTGCGGCCGGTGATGATCTTGTGGCCGTAAGCCTGATGCCCCACGTCCCAGATGATCTTGTCCCTCGGCGTATCGAATACGTAGTGGAGGGCGAGGGTCAGCTCTACAGCCCCTAGGCTGGGAGCCAGATGGCCGCCCGTCTGACTGACGTTCTGGATCATGAACTGCCGCAGCTCGCGGGCCACCTGAGCCAGGCTCGGAATGTCCAGCTTCCGCAGATCCGCGGGGCTGTTGATTTGCTCCAGCAGGGTCCCCATTCTCACCTCGAGTCCTACTCCATATCTTCCAGCGCGAATCCGCCTTCGCGCCGGACCAGCCGCTTGAGCCTCTGTTCGGCCTCTTCCAGGCGCGACGCACAGTACCGGCTCAATTCCATCCCTTCCTCGAACAGACGCAGCGACTCCTCCAGCGGCAGGTCCCCGGCCTCAAGAGCAGCCGCGATCTCCTCCAGCCTCTGCATGGCGGATTCAAAAGACCTCGGTTCGCTCTTCTTCCCCGCCACCGATCTTCCTCCTAAACTTGTAGGTATTGCCAGAACTGTGCCACAATGTTTCCGGTCCCACCCCTGAGGGGAGCCCACACGGGCCTTACTGAGGGCACGCGTCACGGCCCCTCGCCCTCATCGCTGCCGTGCCCAGGCGGAATTGTATCCGGGCGAGGCACTTCCAGCGTCTGCCAGGTCTCGTGCGGCGCCTTTTCTATGACCGCGGCCTCGAGCCGCCCCCGCCACAGTTGCACGAGGATGCGGCTGTTGCGCAGTTCCGTCGCCGCGCGCAGGAGCTTGCCGGTGGCCGCGTCGATGGTGATGCTGTAGCCGCGGCGGAGGGTTGCCTCCGGGCTCAGGGTTTCGAGCCGCTGGCGCAAACCCTCCAGCTTGTGGCGATGCACCTCGAAGCGGTGGGCCAAAGCCGTCTCAAGTCGACGCGTCAAATCATCCAGGCGCTGTCGGTGCTGGGAGACTAGCCCCTCGGGTCGGCGAAAGCCGTAACTGTTCTGGATGCCACGCAGCCGGTCCCAGTGATTGGCAATGCGTCGCTCCAGGAGACGATAGCTCTTGCTCATCAGCTGCCGGATGTGCCGAAGGACCTCCTCCCGGTCGCGCACCACCTTCTCAGCTGCTGCCGAGGGGGTTGCCGCCCGGTAGTCTGCCACGAAGTCGGCAATGGAGAAGTCGATCTCGTGGCCCACCGCTGAGATCACTGGGATGCGGGAACGAAAGATCGCCCGCGCCACAACCTCCTCGTTGAACGCCCAGAGATCTTCCAGCGAACCTCCGCCGCGTCCAACGATGAGCACATCCACCTGACCGTATTCGTTGAAGGCGTCGATGGCTGCGGCGATCTCTTGTGCTGCGCCCTCACCCTGCACACGCACGGGGCACAGGATCAGCTCCACGGAGGGAAAACGTCGCCAGATGATGCTCACCAGGTCCCGGATGGCCGCCCCGGTCTCCGAAGTGACAATGCCGATGCGCTCCGGATAGGGAGGCAGGGGCTTCTTGTGCCGCTCGTCGAAGAGACCTTCCTCCTTGAGCCTGCGTTTCAGCTCTTCGAAAGCGAGTTGCAGCTCCCCCACTCCTACGGGGACGAGCTCCTCGACGTTGATCTGGTACTCGCCGCGGGGCTCGTAGACCTCAACTCTCCCCCGTACGTAGACCATCATCCCGTCGGTGGGAAGGAAGCGGAGAGCGAGGTTCCGGCTCCGCCACATCACGCAGCGGATCTGGGCGCGCTCATCCTTCAGGCTAAAGTACATGTGCCCGGAGGGCTGGTGATGCTTGAAATTGGAGATCTCCCCCTTGACCCATACTTCGGGGATGGTGGTTTCGAGGAGGATCTTGATCTCGCGCGTCAGCTCCCATACGGTGTACACGTACCGCTGGGTGGCGAGTTCTTCTATGCTCGGCAGTCCCATCCCGTTGGTCCCTACTTCTCCGGCCGAATCTCAAGAGAAGGACAGCGACCGCTGATCGGGCCCTGCACTCCGCTATGCCCCCCGCTCGCGTTCCGAAACTGCCTCTCGAATGTGCCGCCGGAGTTCCGTGAGGTCGCTCGACTTGAGAACGTAGGCCCGCGCAGCCCAGGACTTGAAGTCATCCTGCCATCCCCCGTAGGCCGTGTTGATGATGATGGGCAGGTCCTTGTCGTAGGTCGCGATCTCCATGATCGCATCCAGGCCGGTCATGACGGGCATCTTCAGGTCCATGACTACTACGTCGTAATGCCCTGACTTCACCTTCTCGACCGCCTCGCGACCGTCTTTGGCCGTGTCCACCTCATAGCCGTCTCGGCGCAGCTCCATCTCGTAGAGAAGCCGCTGGTGGGCGTCGTCTTCGACCACAAGGATCCGTGCCATGGCTTTCCTCCTCTCGTGCTTCCCCCTTACCTGCAGACGGATGGTGAGCTCGTCTCGCGCGAGGCTGAGCCGACCGCGCGCCCCTCGATGGGCAAGAAAATCCGGAAAGTGGTCCCCTTGCCAATCTCGCTATCGACCAGGATCCTCCCGCCGTGGGCGTGAACAATCTGCTGGACGATGGGTAGGCCCAGGCCTGTCCCATCCGGCTTCGTCGTGAAGAAGGGGTTGAACATGTTCTGGAGTACGTCTTCGGAAATGCCCGGGCCCGTGTCGCAGATTTCAACCAACACCTGCTCGGGGTCGACCCTGCAGGTGGCCACGGTGAGTTGCCCGCCGTCGGTCATCGAATCCAAGGCGTTGTAAAGGAGGTTCAGCAGGACCTGCCGCATCTGCGCTTCATCCGCGTACACCTTCGGGAGGCCCAGGTCCAGGTGCTTCTCCAGGCGGATCTTCTTCTTGTGGAGTTCCTCTTGCACCAGAAAAACGGTCTTCTGGATCGCCTCATTGAGGTCGACCCAGCTGGGTTTGGGCCGGGAAAGGCGCGTGAAATCCAGGACATTGTTCAGGATGTTTTCCAGCCGCTTGGCCTCTTCCGCAATAATTCCCAGGATGACTCGCGTCTCTTCGGGGCTCCGCGGCGCTTCCAGAAGGGAGCGGGCGAATCCACCGATGGTGACGAGCGGATTCCGGATCTCATGGGCCACCTGGGCCGCCATCTGGCCGATGGTGGCAAGACGCTCTGCTTCCAGAAGGCGGGCCTGAGCCTCCTGCAGCTTGTCAAGAGCCTTTTCCAGTTCCTCTTTTTGCCGGGCTACGTTGGCGTAGGCCCTTGCCCGTTCGATGGCCAAGCCTGCTTGATTGGCCAACAGGCTCAGCAGCTCCACGAGGGACTCATCGAGGGGGTGGCCGGTGTAGAGATTGTCTGCCACCACAACGCCGATGCCCTTGCCGCGGGCTACCAGCGGAACGCACACGAATTCCCGACTGGCCAGTTGGGCACTCAACCACTCGCACGAGGCCGGCGGCGTGCCTGCGCCTTTTTCCGAGACGATGAACGCTCGCTGTTCCTGGAGTGCCCGCACCAGCACGCAGTTCGAATGAGAGAGGGGATGCCGCAAGCCCTGCACGAAGCGATTGAAGCGATCTTCGGCGTCCGGGGGCCTTCGCCCGTATCTGTCCAGGAACTCCGGGAGGGTCATCTTCTCCCGGGAAAGGGACTCCCAGATCGTGATCGCCTCCTCGCGGCTGCTTGGCCCCACGCCCATGGTTCCACGCAGTTCGCTCTCGTCCTCGGACAGGAGGAAGATCATCGCCCGGCTGAAGCCGAGGGCTTCGCCGGCTGTGACACAAGTCAAGATCAAGTGGAGCAGCTCGTCCAGATCGAGCGTGCCCTGCATTGCGTGGGCGATCTGGGTGAGCATGGTCATTTCGACGGCACGCTTTTCGGCTGCCGTCACGTCCTCCAGGATCCCCACGCTGCCGCGGAGGCGACCGTCGGGCTCGCGTTGCGGAACGCATCGGACGCTGAGCAGAAGCCTCCTCCCATCGGTAGCGACGAAGGGGAAGTGCTCGCTGGCGTACGGTTCGCCTCCGACCAGCACTCGCTCGACGGCGCTCAGGCGAGGCCATCCTCCCGCCAGTCCAATGGTCAGGAGGTCCAACCCCACAAGCTCGCTTCCCGAGCGAAGTCCAAGAAGGGACGCCAGAAAGCGATTGGCCAGGACGATCTTCCCCTCCGGATCGCTGAAGAAGATCCCCACCGGCGCGGCGTCGACCACCGACTGCAGGAAGTCGCGTGCCTTGCGGATCTCCTCCTGCAGCTCGACGTTCCGCCGGTTGATCTCGGAGACGATGAAGGCGTTCTCGATGACGTTGCGCAGCTCGTGGAGGCCGAACGGCTTGTTCAGGTAGGCGAAGACCCCGCGCCGCAACATGTCGCTGCGCAGGGCGGCGTCGTCGTCCCTGGCTGTGAGCATGATCACCGGCACGTCGCGGAAGGGGGCAAACTCGGGATCCGAGCGCAGCCGCTCGTACACCCCAATCCCGTCCATCTCTGGCATCATGTAGTCGAGGAGGATGAGGTCCGGCTGATACTCGAGCACCGCTTCCAGACCCTGTCCGCCGTCGGCTGCGCCTGCGAACTCGTACCCGACACGCGTCAGGAAGGCGCGCACCAGGTCGTGCATTACGGCGTCATCGTCGATCAGGAGAATGCGTCGCTTTCTCTCCACCTGCCGACCTCGTTCGGAAGGGCCCGCCCCCGCCGCCAACCCTCCGGCAGGAATTCAAAAGGGCCAAGCGATTGCCTGAGCCCTTTCCGCCTCAACGGAGTTTCTTCTTGTGACGGTTCTTGCGGAGCCTCTTCTTCCTCTTGTGCGTGTTGATCTTGTGGCGTTTCCTCTTACGACCGCACGGCATACAAACTCCTCCTCACGGTTTGGTCAGCCATCGACTACGTCCACTTCACCCTCGGTGGCTGCGACGGCGTTCACCTGCGACCGCAACTCCCGGGAGGGCACAAAGATGGGGACCGTTCGTTCCGGCAGCGCAACCGTCCTCCCTGTGCGAGGATTCTTGACCAGTCTCGGGGGCCTATGCTTAGCCCGGAAGGTGCCGAAGCCCACCAAGGTGACCCTCTGGCCCCGCTGCAGCGCCCACACAATCGTCGCCAGGAAGCCATCGATTACCGCTGCGGTCTCCTTCTTGGTGAGCCCCGTTCCCTCGGCCACAATGTTCACAATGTCCCCTTTGGTCATGGCATCCTCCCGGTTGCGACCGCAGTTTATGCCTGTCCTGGCGCCACCAACCTCCTTTCTTATCTCAGTAACCGGACCACTGATATTTGAGACGCGGCCAGGGCTCCGCCAGCTCTTGCAGGGAGCGGGCTCCCCCCAACAAGAGCTCCAGGCATCCCAGCCGCCGCGTCGGGATGCGAACCACGCGCGGCTCGCCCCGGATCCCGGCCAGATCCGCTGCCAGACGGATGGCATCGCCCAGGGTGCCCAGCGTATCGACCAGCCCCAGCTGGTACGCCTGCCGTCCCGTAAACACCCGGCCGTCGGCCAGCTCCCGAAGACGTGTGCTATCCAGCGACCGCTCCGTGGCCACAACCGTTACGAATTGGTGGTAGGCGTCATCGATCCATTCCTGCAGGAGCCGGCGCTCGTCGTCGGTCATCTCCCGATAGGGACTGCCGATATCCTTGTGCCTTCCGCTCTTGACGACGGAGACCTCAATGCCGAGACGCGAAAGCAACCTCTGGACATTGGGGATCTCTGCAATCACCCCGATGCTGCCCGTGGTCGTGCCCGGATTGGCCACGATCTTCTTGCAACCCAGCGCCACGTAGTACCCTCCGGAGGCGGCCACGGAACCCATGGAGCACACAATGGGCTTTCCGCCCTCACGCACGCGGCGCACGGCCTCGTAGATCTCCTGCGACGCGGCCACGCCACCCCCTGGACTGTCCACGCGCAGCACAATGGCTCGCACTCGCCGGTCCTTGCGGAAACGCTCCAGCTGGCGGACGATCGGCTCCGAATTTACGATCACCCCCCGAAGCTCAACCAGGGCAACCCGCTCGCTTCCCTCGCCGGCCACCACCTCCAGGTCCCTACCCCGCAGCAGCACGGTGAACAACACCGCCGCGAGGACCAGGAGCCCTCCCAGAAATGCCAGAATCCTGATGTCTTGCTTACGGGCCATGATTCCGGAAACAAGCGTCTCAGCCTTGGAACACCTAAGTTTAGCGAAAAAGGGGAACAAAGTCAATCGAAAAGCCCGGACGCTCCTGCTCCCCGGCGGCCCGCCTGGACCTCCCCCACAGGAGAGATCATCCGGATCAGTGCGCCGCAAGGGATCCGTCTGTGTGCGGTTCAGCGCAGGAGGTACGAGGCTCCGAACCGGAGTTGAAGCAGGTCCGGCGAGCCGAAGGAAAGCACAATCTCGGCCAACCCCTGGACGCGCCGTCCCAAGGGTACGCCCAGGCCGGCTAAGAGGTCAAGGCCGAGGTCCAAATCTCGATCGGTTACCTGGCCCAGGACCAAAACATCCGACCTGGGGTGTGCAAGCCGCCACACCTCGGAGCGAACGCGCACAAGATCCAGCGATGGGCCTGCAGCCAGGTAAGGGTGGAGCTTGGCGTCGGCGGGCAGAGGATAGCGGACCCTCAAGCCCAAACTCCACACGGAGATGTCGCGGTGGTGGTACCAGCCGTAGGTTCCGGCGTCGGCGCTCCACGCCTCAAGCCAGACCTCCGGCTGGAAAGGACCCCAACGTTGGGAAGCACTTGCCACCAGGCCCACGGCCACGGACTCCTCCCACGGCCCCTCGGGTGAAACCCAAGATAGCCAGCCACCGGCTTGGGCCAACGGACCCCGACTCGATCCTGCCATCGCTTGCGCTGCGACCTGAAGGCAGGTAAGCCCCGCGACGATCCATCTCCGCATACTTTGACCTCCTGATCCTCAGCGTTCCAGACCTGCTCTCCGACCTCCTCGCAGAACTGGCGACACCGCCCCCACCGACCCGGCATGGCCGCATCGGCTCTCGGAAACAGAGAGTCTGGTCCTGGGTGGCAGAATCGGAACTGCTCCCCGGCTTCTTGGCGTCGAACCACGCATCCCCCTTTGGGGTTCCCCCTGCTCGTGCCACAGGGGCTGCTTCGTGGGTCCCCTTCTACGCGGGGACCTTCTTGAGCGCCTGGGAGAGGTCGTTGATCAGGTCGTTGACGTCCTCGATGCCCACGGACAAACGCACCAGGCCCTCGGAGATCCCCACCTTCGCCAGCTCCTCGGGGGTGTAGCTCGAATGGGTCATGCTTGCCGGATGCTCGATCAAGGTGTCTACGTCGCCAAGACTCACGGCCAAAGTCATGAGCCGAACAGAATCCATCAGGATCTCGCCCGCCCTTCTTCCCCCTTTCAGCTCGAAGGCGATCATCCCGCCGAAGCCCGTCATCTGGCGGACGGCCAGCTCGTGCTGGGGATGGATGCGCAGCCCCGGATAGTACACCTTGCTCACCTTGGGATGGAAGCTCAGGTACTGGGCGATGCGCATCGCGTTCCAGGAATGGCGCTCCATTCGGACCGGCAGCGTCTTGAGGCCGCGCAGGAGGAGCCAGGCATTGAAGGGACTCAGACAGCCGCCCAGGTCGCGCAGTGTCTCCCGACGGGCCTTCTCAATGAAGTCCTTCGGCCCCACAATGACCCCACCGATGGTGTCCCCGTGGCCGCCGATGTATTTGGTAGCGCTGTGCACCACGATGTCCGCCCCGAACTGGAGGGGACGCTGGTAGTATGGGGTAGCGAATGTGTTGTCCACCACCAGCTTGGCCCCATGGCGATGGGCAATCTCGGCCATCTTCGCGATGTCGATGATCTTCAGCGTCGGGTTGGAGGGCGTCTCAATGAACAGGACGCGCGTATTCTGGTCGAAAGCCGCCTCCACCTCCTCCGGTTTCGTCGCGTCCACATCCCGGACTTCGATACCCATCCGGCTGAGCGTGTGGCGGAAGAGCTCGTGTGTACCGCCGTACAGGGTATCGGAGGCAACCAGGTTTTCCCCCGACCTCATTAGAGTCAGGATGACCGTCGTGGTGGCCGCCATCCCGGAGGCAGTGGCCAAAGCGGCTTCACCCCCTTCGAGAAACGCCATCTCCCGCTCGAAGGCCGCCAGCGTAGGATTGCCCAGGCGGGTGTACACGTAGCCCTCCCGCTCGCCGGCAAAGATCTCGGCGCCCTCGCGAGCACTCCGGAAGGCGAAGGTTGAGCTCTGATAGATCGGCACGTTCAACGCGCGCGTGTACGGATCCGGCCCTCCGGAACCGTGCACGCAGATCGTGGCGAAGCTCATCTTCCGTAACTCAGACTCCTTCATCGCCGCTCCTCCCAAGGGTCAACCGTAGGGGGGCCTGTGAACCAAGGATGGCTTTGGCCTATACCCATCCGCGGAGCTTCATGGCCTCCGCCACGCGGGCCACAGCCACCATGTAAGCCGCCAGACGAGGGTGAACCTTGTGCTTCTCGTAGACGGCGTAGAAGTCCGCAAAGGCCTTCGTCATCTTCTGGTTCAGGCGTTCGTGGATCTCCTCGAGGGTCCAGTAGAAGTTGTAAGCGTTCTGGACCTGCTCGAAATAGGAGACCGTGACTCCGCCGGCATTGGCCAGGATGTCGGGCAGCACGAAGATTCCCCGATCGTGCAGAATGCGGTCCGCTTCCGGCGTGGTCGGCCCGTTGGCCAGTTCGCAGACGATGCGCGCCTGAATCTTGTGCGCGTTGGCCCCAGTGATCACCCCTTCGATCGCGGCCGGGAAGAGGACGTCCACTTTCATCTCGAGGAGCTCTTCATTGGTGATGCTTTCCGTGTCCGGGAAACGCACCACGCTGCCCGTGTGTCGCACGTGCTCGGCCAAGGCACGTGGGTCAATCCCCTTGGGATTGTAGATGCCCCCGAATTCGTCGGCCACGGCGAGGATCTTCATGTCGAAGAGCTGCTGCGCCAGGATGCCCGCATTTTGCCCGACGTTCCCGTAGCCCTGGATCGCTGCCGTGGCCCCGTTGAGATTGAGGTTCAGGACCTTCGCCGCTTCGCGGAGCGCGTACATTCCGCCGCGGGCCGTAGCATCGACCCTGCCCAGGGACCCGCCAAGTGCCAGAGGTTTCCCGGTGATGACCCCCGGGACGTTGTGGCCGCGCAGGACGCTGAATTCGTCCATGATCCAGGCCATCACCTGCGGAGTTGTGTTGACATCGGGGGCTGGCACATCGATCTCCGGTCCCAGGATGCGGCCCACCTGGCGCACGTAGGCCCGGCTCAATCGCTCAAGCTCTGCCTGCGACATCTCTTTGGGATTGCACGTTACTCCACCTTTACCGCCGCCCAGGGGCAGGTCCATGACTGCCGTCTTCCAGGTCATCCAGGCAGCCAGTGCGCGGACTGTGTCCAATGTCTCCTGCGGATGGAAGCGCAGGCCCCCCTTCGTGGGTCCGCGCGCGTCGTTGTATTGAACGCGATAGCCGCGGAAGATCTTGACGCTTCCGTCGTCCATCCGGACCGTTAGCGTGACGATCATCTCGCGCATCGGCCAGCGCAGTGCCTCGTGGGTCGCACTGTCCAGGCCGAGCGCCGCCGCCGCCTCGTCCAGCTGCTGCTGGGCGATCCGGAAGGGATTAAGCTCCGACATGTTCCGCTCCTCCTGACTTGACCAACTTACCCTTTAGCCTACGCTTCGAACGCTTGCACGGCGGGCACCGCGATCAAAAAAAGAGGTCGAGCACCCTTGCTGCCCGACCTCCTCCCCATGAGATCCACACCGGATATTTCGCAGCTCGACCTTCGCCACGCGAAGGCCGAGCTGACTATAGCGACTTTCCAGACCGTGCGGCACGTGTCCTGTACCCAGCCCGCCGGTACCCGGGGCCGAGCCGAAACCCCGGGGCCATCCCCAGCCCGAAGCCGGTTCGACGCCGCTCCCGAGGAACAATGTGGACTCCCTTTCCGCAAGTTAGGCCTCCTTAGAGGCGGACAGCTTCTTCGGCACACGGATGTCGAGCTCTGCCAGCTTGCGGTACAGGGAGGACTGGCTGACGCCCAGAATCCGGGCGGCTGCCAGTTTGTCGAAGGCCACGCGCTCCAGGATGCGGTAGATGTGCTGGCGCTCGAACTCGCGCACCGCCTCCCGCAGACGATCGCTCCGCGCAGCCTCGAAACTGAACTGCGCCAGGTTGGGGGGCAGGTGGTACACCCGGATGAGCTCATCGTCACAGAGGATCATGGCCCTCTCAATCACGTTCTCCAGCTCGCGGACGTTCCCCTTCCACTCATAGTTGACCAAAACGCCCATGGTCTCCTCGTCCACACCGCGCACCCGCTTGCCCAGGGCGCGGTTGTGTCGGTCGATGAAGTACTGCACCAGCAGGGGGATGTCTTCCTTGCGCTCCCGCAGGGGAGGAAGGTCGATATTGACCACGTTCAGCCGGTAGTACAGATCCTCCCGGAAGCGCCCCTCTTCCACCTCCTTGGCCAGGTTGCGATTGGAGGCGGCCAGGATCCGTACGTCGACCCGCACCGGCCGTGTCCCACCCACGGGCAGGAACTCCTTCTCTTCAATGGCCCGCAGCAGCCGGACCTGGAGGTTCAGGGGGATGGCGCAGACCTCATCCAGAAAGAGGGTCCCGCCGCTGGCCACCTTGAAGAGGCCGTCTTTGTCCCGGGTAGCACCGGTGAAAGCACCCCGCACGTGTCCGAAGAGCTCGCTCTCGATGAGATTCTCCGGGATAGCCCCACAGTTGATGGCGATGAAGGGGGCGTTGCGACGCGGACTGAACTGGTGGATCAGACGCGCCACCAATTCCTTTCCTGTGCCGCTTTCCCCCGTGATCAGGACCGTGGTGTTCGTGGGGGCCACCCGCTGGACCAGCTCCAGCACCCTTTGGATTGCCGGGCTGGCGCCGATCATTTGCTCCTTGGCCCGCGTCGTCTCCAACTGCCGCCGCAGCAAGAGGTTCTCGCGGCTCAAGGCCTGCTTCTCGAGGGCCTTCTGGATGGCTTTGACGACGGTAACGCGCTTGAAAGGCTTGGTGATGAAGTCGTAGGCCCCCTCCTTCATTGCCTCCACGGCCGACTCCACCGTTCCGTAGGCCGTGAGCATGATCACTTCCACCTCGGGATTGATCCGCTTGCACTCCCGCAGGAGCTCTGTTCCCCCCATCTCGGGCATGCGGAGGTCGCTCAGGACCACGTCCACGGCCTCCCGCTGCAGGATCTCCAGCGCCTGGCGAGCCCGGTCGGCGATGAGGACACGGTATCCCTCCTTGGACAGCGCTTTCTGAAGCGACAGGAGCAGGTCACGCTCGTCGTCCACCACTAAGATCGTCTTCTTTTCGCGAGCCGTTAGGGCTTCGGTCATAGCGCCGCCGGAAGCTCTACCACAAATTCCGCTCCCTGGCCGCTTCTACCCAGGCAACGGATCTCGCCCCCGTGCTCGTGCACAATCTGCCGGGCGATGGAGAGCCCAAGGCCCGTGCCGAAATCCTTGGTCGTGTGGAAGGGGTCGAAGATCCGCTCCCGTTCGCTCTCCGGTACGCCGGGTCCGCTATCGCGCACGGAAACAAACACCCGCCCGTTCTCGGACCAGGCGCGCAGCCAGATGGTGCCGCCGTCGGGCATCGCATCCACGGCGTTGCGAAACAGATTGACGAAGACCCGCCGCAACTGCGCCTCGTCGAACCGCACCGTGGGAAGCTTCTCCGAGAGCTCTGCCCTGATCTCCACCCCGCGTTGCCGAAGCTCTCTTCGGCTGAACTGGACCAGATCCTCCAGCAGGACCGTAAGGTCCCCGGGCTCCAATTTCGAAGGGGGAAGCCTGGAAAAATGAAGGTACTCCTCTGTGAGGTAGGTCAGTCGATCGACCTCCGCGGCGATGGCTCGCAACAGACCTCGCGCCTCTTCGGAAACTTCCCCGTCGATCGCTTCGATTTCGTCGCCCAGAAGCTCGACGTTGAGGCTAAGGGAGCTCAGGGGATTGCGGATCTCGTGGGCTACCCGAGCTGCCAGACGTCCCACGGCGGCCAGCCGCTCGGCCTGGATGATCTGCTGCTCCATGGCCTTCCGCTCGGTAACATCGCGCGCAATGAGGGAGCTACCAATCACGCGGCCACGACGGTCCCTCAGGACTGTCCAGGTCAGCTCAAGGTGAACCGTGCGCCCGTCTTTGGTGCGCCTTGTCAGCTCCACGTTGCGCACAAAGCCCTGGCGACGTACCTCCTCCCGGATCCGATCCAGCTCCTCCTCGCCACTGGGGCTCGGACCAAGCACCGACAGCGGCCTGCCGATCACTTCTGCCGGCGTGTAGCCGAAGATCCGTTCCGCCCCCTTGTTCCACGAGACGATCCGGTCCTCCGTGTTCAGCCCGATGATCGCGTCAGCCGACTCGTTGGTGATGGCGGTGAGAAACTCGCGCTTTTCGTCCAGCTGGGCTTCGAGCTGACGAAGATCCGTCAGATCCTGAACCAGTTCCAGTACCTGCTGGACCCTACCCTCCTCGTCCGTAATGGGAGTGGAGGTAATTTGGAAGATGCGGGTACTTCCGTCGGCCATGGAGATCTCGCGCAGGGAACGTTCCATTCGCCCGGTCTCGAAGCAGCGCCGGGTGGGGCAGTTGGGACAATCCTGACCCCGGTGCCAGAAGAGGTCCGCACAGCTGAGCTCCTCCCCCTCCGCCACCTCCGCGTCGATGGTCTCGACCACCGCGCGGTTAGACCAGACCACTTTCATCCGCCGGTCGAAAAGGGCGATCCCTGCACCAATGGCTCGGACAATCCCGTCGAGCTTTTCCTTCTCTGTGCGCAGGCGGGCCAGGAAGCGCCGTTCCTCCTCCATGCGCGCCAGCTCGCGGCTCCGCCGCTCCGCCTCCCGGATCTGGATCTCCTGGTAGATGTCCGAGTACTGATAGATCGTGCGCTGGAAAGGCTCCTCCAGCTCGCGCAGGGCTCTGAGGACGCGCGGCGGATTACCGGCAAACTCGCGCTCAATCACTTCCACCAGCACCTGCTTGCCAAGCATGAAGGCCCGCTGTGTATTAGAGAGGCTGAAACCCAGGCGGATGCGGAGAGGCGCGATCTCGCGCATGAAGGCCTCGAGGGCCGTGTAGGTTCCCTGGCGCAGGACGTCGATTACCCCCCGCAGATGCAAGCCGGTGGTCCGCTCCAGCTCCTCACGAGGCCGGCCTCGGTACTCGGGAATGCTCGCCTGCAGCCGCTTGACCCAGGTATCAATAATCTCGCGGCTATGCTCTTCCAATACCCGAGCCAGTTGGAGGTCCATCTCGGCTCACTCCCACGGCTGCTTCTAAGCGCAAGATAGCCGCCATCCCGCTCAAAAGCAAGGTCAAATTCCCGAGGAGACAAAGGCTTCCCGTCTCCACGACTCGCCAAGAAAGGGGAACTCCGCCCACGTCCCGCTCGGGGGTAGGTCGAGCGCCGTGATCTCGGTCGCTTCCCGCGCGGCGACAGAGGGCGAGGAAATTCCAAGGTTGCCCCGATGGCTGGCTTTTCTTATCCTTAAGCCAAGAATCGAAGCGATGGGAGGCGTACGTGCAGGACCGGATCCCTACACCGCCGCGCGGAACGGCCATGCTCCTGGCCATCGGACCCTCCATTGTCTGGTGCGCGGAGTACATTGGCTCAGGCGAGGTCATCCTCGCCACTCGCACGGGAGCCATTTTCGGACCCGCCGTGCTGTGGGCCATCGTGTCCGCTATCGTTCTCAAGTACGTGATCGGATTGGCGGGTGCCCACTGGACCGTGGTAACTGGAGAAGGGATGATCGATCTTTTTGCCCGCCTACCCGGACCAAGGAATTGGCTGGTTTGGCTTGTGCTGCTGTGCCAGCTCCCGGCGGCGATCGTCTCCATCGGTGCTCTCGCCAATGCCTCGACCACTTTCCTCAACTCCCTCCTTCCCCTGCCCGGCGGCCGTCTCTTTTGGGGCATCTTTGTGGTGGCCTTCGCCGTGTCCGTGGCCTGGACTGGGCGCTTCGACCTCCTCAAGGCGGTTATGAGCTTCCTGGTGGCGGTGATCATCGTGGGGGTCTTTTACGTGGCCCTTGCCACCTTCCCGCCCATCTCGGAGTTCCTGGCGGGCCTCTTCGGCCTCCTGCCACTTAGGGTGCCGGAATGGGCTATCCCCGGTCACCCGAGCCCGTGGCGGGAGATTCTGCCCCTGGCAGGCTGGAGTGCAGGGGGCTTCGCCAGTCAGGTGTGGTACAGCTACTGGGTTCTGGGCGCAGGGTACGGGATGGCGGCTGGCCGCAGCTTTGGCCAGCCCGCAGATCCCTCGGAAGTCGCTCGGCTGAGCGAAGAACAGGCAGGCAGGATCCGCGGCTGGATCCGGATGGTTACCTTGGACGCATCCACAGCCGTGGTCGTCGGAACGGCCGTCACTTGTGCTTTCGCCTTGGCGGGCGCCGGCGTCCTCCGGGCGCACAGGCTGGTGCCGCAAGGGCAGGAAGTGGCGTTCACTCTGTCGCGCATCTTTTCATCCCGCTGGGGCGAGATCGGTGGGAAGCTCTTTCTCCTTTCGGGCTGCGCCGCCCTCCTGAGTACGAACGTCGGCCAGCTCTGCGGGTGGCCACGGCTTCTGGCGGATTGCGTGCGCATTCTCTTTCCCGCCGTCGGCCGTCGCGTCCGGTGGCAGGACCAGTTTCGCACCTTTCTCTTGTTCTTCGTGGTCACCAACCTCAGCGCGACCCTTTTCTTTGATCCCGTGAAGTTGGTTCAGCTGGGAAGCCAACTCGACGGCGTCCTCCTGACGCCGATCCAGGCCCTGGGGATCCTTGCCGGATTCCTGTTTGTGCTCCCCAAGATGGTACCGAGCTCCCTGTATCGCTCCCTCAGGCCTTCCCCTTGGGTGCTTGCGGGTCTGGCGTTATCGGCGATCGTCTTCGGCATCTTCTGCGTGATCTATCTTCCGGAAAGCCTGGCCTCTCTCCTGCGATCTCCTTGAGTTCCTGCGGCGGGGCCCGAAGCTGCGGTGGGCAAGCAGCTCCTTTCGTCGCCCCGGGGGATCAACGGCCGAGGAGCAAGGGTTGAACCACAGGGCGCCATGGGCAGCGTTCGAGCCCCACGGCACGGAGGAGGTGACCGCCGGTGTCGCGTAGCCTTGAGGCCTTCTCGGAACCAGTGCGAACGTGGTTCGCGGAGCGGTTCGGCACGCCTACGCCGCCGCAGGAAAAGGGCTGGCCCCCCATCCAGCGGGGGGAAAATACGCTTATCCTTTCGCCTACAGGGTCGGGCAAGACCCTGGCGGCCTTCCTCTGGGGAATCGACCGGCTGATCACGGAGCTGAGGCGAGGCTGGTTCGAGGAGCTGCGACTGGTGTACGTGTCGCCGCTGAAGGCGCTCAACAACGATATCGAGCGCAACCTGCGCGAGCCTCTCCGCGGCATTCAGGCCACCGCACGTCGCCTAGGACTGGAGATCCCCAGACCCAAGGTGGCGGTCCGCTCAGGAGACACCCCCGCCCGAGAGCGTCGGACGATCTTTACCCGCCCACCCCACATTCTCATCACGACGCCCGAGTCCCTGTACATTCTGCTTACTCATCCGCTCGCGCCCCAGCTTTTCCGCTCTGTTCGTACGGTAATCGTCGACGAGATCCACGCCCTGGCCGCGAACAAGCGAGGGGTCCACCTCGCCCTCAGCCTCGAGCGACTGGAAAGGCTAGCCGGCAGGCTTCAGCGAATTGGTCTTTCGGCGACCATCCGCCCGCTGGAGGAGGTAGCTCATTTCCTCGGGGGCAATAGGTGGCAGGAGGGACTTGCGGAAGCTGAATTGGTCCCCCGCCCGGTGACCACCGTCGACGCGAGCTTCGACAAGCCGCTGGAGCTTTTGGTAGAGACGCCGGAAAACACCACCCAAGGCCCCGGGAGTAGCTGGGTGGGCATCCTGAACCGCCTGGCTGAGCTCATCCGTTCCCATCGAACCACCCTGATCTTCGTCAATAACCGCCGCACGGCGGAAAGGGTGGCGGAGAAGCTGAACGAGATCTTGGCCAGCCCGGAGGGCGATGCGCGGGCGATCCTTGCGGATGGGGTACCCCGGGGGCTCGGCTATTTCTCCTCTGGAACGGGGCAGGTGACGCGGAAGGTGGGGGTTCACCATGGCAGCCTGGCCCGCGAGCAGAGACTCCAGGTGGAGGAGGAGCTCAAGAGCGGGAAGCTGGCCGCCCTCGTCGGCACCTCCTCTCTGGAACTGGGGATCGACATCGGTACCGTGGACCTTGTGGTTCAGATCGAGTCGCCCAAATCGGTGGCCCGAGGGCTGCAACGCATTGGCCGCTCCGGACATCTGGTGGGAATGACGAGCCGTGGCCGGATCTTCCCTCTCCACCCCGAGGACGCCTTCGAGGCTGCGGTCGTAGCCCGCGGGATCCGGCAACAGGACGTGGAGCCCATCCGAGTCCCTCGCAACCCCCTCGACGTCCTCGCCCAGCAGATCGTGGCCATGGTCTCGGTGGAGAGCTGGGACGCTGAGGAGCTGTTTCGCCTTGTCCGGCAGTGTACCGCCTTTGAGTCCCTGAGCTACCCCGTGTTCGAGCGCGTCCTGGAGATGCTGAGCGGCCGCTACCAGACCGGCCTACACCGGGAGCTTCGGCCGCGCATCCTCTGGGACCGCCGCCAGAACCGCCTCACCCCTCTGCCCGGCGCCCGTACCGAGGCCCTCGTCAACGCCGGCACCATCCCGGATCAGGGAACCTACGGGGTCTACCTGGCCGACGGCAAGACAAGGCTGGGCGAGCTGGACGAGGAGTTCGTCTTTGAAACCCGGGTCGGGGATACCTTCCTTCTCGGAAGTCAGGTCTGGCGGGTGCTGGAAATCTCCAACGACCGCCTCATCGTGACGGAAGCCCCTGGCTCGATGGCCAGGATGCCCTTCTGGCGGGGGGACTACCCGTGGCGCCCCTTGGCGACGGGGAAAAGGGTCGGGGAGCTGCGGAGGCGACTGGCCGAGGCGCTCCTCGGGCTCAAGACCGAACTCTCGTGCGCCTCGTTCGGGGAGGTTCTGCGGCACGACCATACCCCTCGCGTTCGGGAGCTCGTAGCGGAGCTGAAAGCGAGCCACGCCTTGTGCGACCGAACTGCGCAGCGCCTCCTTTCCCTTGTCGCCGATCAACTTGACTTCTGCGGCTGCATCGCTTCCGACACCCTCATAGTCTACGAGGCCTTTGAAGACGCCCTGGGCGATCTCCGGATTATCGTCCACTCCCCCCTGGGCGGACGGGTGAACGCAGCCTGGGCTCTGGCGCTCCGCAGCCTCCTGCGGGACCGCCTTGGCTTCGAGCCCGAGACCGTTTTCGATGATGACGCCGTGCTGGTCAGTCTGCCACCCCTTGAACCGCAACCTCTCCTGAACGCGATTGGCTCGCTGAGGCCGGAGGAAGCCTGCGACCGGGTCCTCAAGGAGCTCCCCTATTCGGCCCTCTTCGGCGCCCGCTTCCGACAGAACGCAGCCCGCGCCTTGCTTTTGCCCGGCCTTCCCGGCAAACGCCGCACCCCCTTTTGGCTCCAGCGCCTGCGGGCGAAGGATTTGCTGGAGACCGTACGCGGGGAGCCCGATTTCCCCATTCTTCTGGAGACCTTCCGCGAGTGCCTGGAAGAAACCCTGGATCTGGAAGGCCTGAAGCAGGTGCTCACCGGGATTGAGGAGGGAACTGTCGCGGTCCGAGTCCTCGAGTCGCACACCCCCTCCCCGCTGGCACGCCGGGTCCTGTGGAAATTCACGAGCATCTACCTCTACGAGTGGGATGAGCCAAAGGGCGAGCGGGGCCGGGCGTCGGCGCCTGTAGACCAGGAATTGCTGTCGGATCTCCTGTCGCCCGACCAGCTCGTTGGCTCTCTGCACCCGCGAGCGATCGAACGGGTGCGTCGGTCAGCGCAGGCGATGGAAGCTCCCGCCAGCCCACGCAGTCCGGACGAGCTGGCCCTCCTCTTCCAGCATCTCGGTGATCTGTCCGAGGAAGAAGTCCTGGCCCGGCTCCCGGAGGACGGTCGGCGCTGGCTTCTCGAGCTGGAAGCGCGAGGCCTGGTGGCTCGCACGCGTATCCCCACAGCCAGCGGTGAGGAAGAGCGCCTGATCTTCGCCGAGTACCAGGAGGATTATCAGAGCGCTTTCCAACCCGGAAACGGCACGACGGAAGGGGCTCGAGAGAGAATCCTCGGCCGCTTCTTAGCCCATTCCGGCCCCGTGTCGGAGGCGGAGATCCGACAGCGCTACGCGTTGCCGGAGGAATGGCTACGCCGTTATCTCGACCAGTCGGTGGGGAGGGGCGAGCTGATCTCGGGAAGATTTGCGGGCAGCTCGGAGGTGCGGTTCTGCCGGAGAGAGCTCGTCCGTGAAATGCACCGTCTCAGCCTTGCGATTCGGCGGCGGGAGGTAGAGCCCGTAACGATCTCCTGTTTCCAGCACTTTCTCACCGAGTGGCAGCACGTTCGCCCAGGGGCGCAGCTTTTCGGCCGCGAGGGAATTGCCGAGATCCTCCGCCAGCTGGAGGGCTACCTCGTACCTCTTTCCCTTTGGGAGGAGGTGCTTCTGGCCCTGCGGATCATCGGACATGGCGCCGATCTGGACGAGCTTGTGCAGGCAGGCGACTTCCTGTGGATTGCCGTGGCCGGACCGGAAGGCCGCTCGCCTCAGGTCACCTTTTTCGAGCGGGGAGAGCCGGTACCCGTCTGTCTGACCGAAAGCGAATCGGCTCTGACGGCCACAGAGAGCCGAATCCTCGCCTTGTTGCGGACGCAAGGAGCCTCCTTTGGCGCGGAGCTTGTCCGGCTCACCGGGCTTTCCGAAAGCGAAGTCAACGAGGCGTTGCGAAGCCTGGTCTTTCGGGGACTGGTCACCAACGACGCGCTCTCCTCTCTTCGGCAGCTGCTGCGATGGGGGGAGGAGCGGATTGCCTCGGCTCAGGGTGAACGCGGGGCCAGTGGACTGCTGGTGGCTGGATCCTCCTGGCGCTCGAACTATCGCGAGGCAAAGCGCAGAGCCCGGAAGAGGGTAATGGAGCTCCTGCGTGAACGTGCTCCCTTCGGTCGGTGGAGTGCCACCTGTCGCGAGCCGAGCGTGCCTCCCCCGAAGGAACGTGCAGAGCATTGGGCCCGCATTCTACTCCGTCGGTATGGAGTAGTGGCCCGAGAATGGCTCTCCTTTGAGCCTCTCGCCACGGAGCACTCGGCCATCTGGCAGGCCCTTCACACGATGGAGCTGCGTGGCGAGATACGGGGCGGCTACTTCATTCGCGGCCTGCGCGGAGGCCAATTTGCCCTCCCCGAAGCGATTGAGGCTTTGCAACGCTCGCGCGACGAACTGGAGCGGCCTCAGGAGGAGGAGCCTATCGTGCTCAACGCGCTGGATCCTGCCTGCCTCCCCCTGTTCACGGCCGCGCGTTCCGGGATCCCTTCTCAGCCCGATTGGCCAGCGTTTGCCCGCCGGGAAGGCACGTGGATTGTGCTCCATCGGGGAAGCCCCGTGTTGGTGGCCGAGGACGGTGGGCGCCGCCTCCGCACAACCCTGCCGAATAGCCATCCGCACTTGCGTCGCAGTCTGGAGGCTCTTCTGAGACAACTGTCGCGCCTCCAGCGCAGGATCACCGTGGAGGTCTGGAACGGCCGGCCCGCGGTGGAATGTGAGGCGGTGGATGTGCTTCGTTCGCTGGGCTTCTTCTGCGAGCCCCGCCACCTGACCTGGGAAAGAGACGTCCGCCTCCGCGCAGGGCTTCAGGGCCCCGGGCCATCTGAATCCCCGGGGTAGAGCCCTGAACCAATGAGGCTCTCCTCCTGCCAGGCTTTCTGCTGCAGCCCCAACGCTCCCACTCACGAGCAGCCATCCCGCGCGAGCGAGGCGCGAACGGTCCTCTCCCGGTCGTTACGGTGGGAAGCTTTCCTCATCTGGTGGGAGGTCCTCCCGTTGGCCGCAGGAGCGTGGGAACGAAGACCCGCTGGGCAAGCGCGTTTTGGGCGGGAGTCGCTTGTCCACGTTTTCCTGGCATCGTTCCCCCTCCCCCTCCTAAACGAGGCGGTCCCTGGTCTGTCTGGTGGTCTTCGCCTACCCGAGCGCTCCCAGCAGTCGATCTTGGCGTGTCGGATCGCCCGGGCTGGTGCCTCCTCAGCTCATGGCGACGGCCGCAGCGATGGAAAGGAACTTCGTCTCGTCGCTGTCCGCGCGCGAGGGGAGTACCACAGGTACGCGCGCCCCCACAAGCACGCCGGCCGTCTTCGCCCGGGCAAGGATGGTCATCACCTTGTAGAACGTATTTCCCGCCTCGATATTCGGCATAATGAGGATGTCTGCGTCTCCCCCCACGGGCGAGTTAATGCCTTTTACCCGACACGATTCGGGGTCGAGCGCATTGTCGACCGCGAGGGGGCCATCCACCAGCGCCTTTCCCAGCTGACCGCGATCGGCCATCTTGGCGATGGCTGCAGCGTGCACGGTGCAGGGCATGTGCTCCGGATCGACGCGCTCGGCCGCAGCGATGAGGGCCACCTTCGGCACCTCCACCCCCAAGCGCTGGGCGGCCCAGATGGCGTTCTTCGTAATCTCCACCTTCTGGGCGAGATCGGGGTAAATGTTCATGGCCGCGTCGGACATAAAAAGGGGCTTGGGGTAGGTGCTGACCTCGAAGATGGCCAGATGGGAAAGGAGGCCTGGGCCCCGAAGTCCCTTCTCCCGGTCCAGGATGCCGCGCAGAAACGCGGCCGTACTGCATTTGCCCTTCATCAGCAGGTCGGCTTCTCCGGCGCGTACAACTTCGATGGCTCGATGAACGGCCTCCTCCTCGCCGCGCTGGGGAACCAACTCGAAATGGCTCAGGTCCACACCCGCTTCTTCCGCGGCCCGCCGAATGGCATCGATTTCGCCGACCAGGATGCTTTCGGCCAGATTGCACTTGCGGGCGGCTTCCACAGCCTGCAGAACGTGGGCTTCCTGCGCCATGGCCACCGCGATGGTCTTCCGCTTCTCGCCCTGTACGCGATTCACCAGACGATCGAACCAGCTTTCACCCTTTCGCTGGGTCACGTCATTTGCTTCGGGCATCACACATACTCCTTAGCCTGTTCCTCACCGATCAGCACTCGATAGGCGCCCAGGGCCAGGGCCTCCATCTCCATTTCGCCGGGGAAGACAAAGACGGGCGCCAGAAAGGAGACGCGATCGCGGATCCATCCCACGAAGAGCTCAGAATGGGCGACGCCACCGGTGAGCACGATGGCATCCACCTTGCCGGCCACCACCGTGCTCAGCGCACCGATCTCCTTGGCCACCTGGTAGGCCATGCCCTCGTAGACCAGACGCCACCATGGGTCCCCGGCCAGAGCTCGGCGCTCGACCTCGCGCATGTCGTTGGTCCCAAGGTACGCGACCACGCCCCCCTGGCCCTTATTCTTGCGAAGCATCTCCTCCCGGGTGTACTTCCCGGAGAAACAGAGCCGGATAAGATCGCCCACCGGCAGGCTCCCCGTGCGCTCCGGGGTGTAGGGCCCTTCCCCGTCGAGCCCGTTGTTGACATCGACCACCCGTCCCTGCCTATGGAGCCCTACCGTGATCCCGCCTCCCATATGGGCGACGATCACATTGACCTCGTTGTACTTCTTGCCGAGCTTCTCCGCCGCCTTGCGGTCCACAGCCTTCTGGTTCAAGGCGTGGAAGATGCTCTTGCGGGGCAACTCCGGGAGGCCTGAGAGACGCGCGATCTCCTCCATCTCATCCACCACCACCGGATCCACGATAAACGCCGGGATGCCCCGCTTCCGACTGAGATTCCAGGCGATAATGGCCCCCAGGTTGCTGGCGTGCTCACCGTAGCGCGCCTCGAGCAGCTCCTGCACCATCTTCTCATTGATCCGATAGGTCCCTCCCTCGAGGGGATGGAGGAGTCCGCCGCGGGCTACAATGGCATCGAAGCCGTCTTGCTCAAAGCCGTTGCGCGCCAAGGATTCCTCGATCACCCGCACCCGCAGGGGATACTGGTCGGTCACGCGCGGGAAACGGGCCAGCTCCTCCGCCGAGTGGTACAGAGTCTCGGAGTGGATCTCCTCCCTTCCTCTGAACACGGAAAGCTTGGTCGAAGTGCTGCCCGGGTTGATCACAAGAATCTGCGGCTCCTTGCCCATCCGACCTCCTTCTCGGCACTGAGTCCGGTTCAGGCAATAAAAAAGCCGCATCTCGTTGGAGATGCGGCTTGCCCCTCGGCCCGCCACCTGGAAATCGCTATCTTCCGCAGCATCATCCGCGCGACTCGTGGTCTACCGACTGGCATCTGCCTCTGATTCCCCTTTTCTCACCGACAATATAGCCAGCCGCGGAGGCATTGTCAAGGTTCGCGCTGGAGGGGAAACCTGCCACGAGCGAGACGCGCCCGCATTGCCCGTGGTCTGCTATACCCTCTTGTACCGATCCCATCACCCGCGAACGTCACCTCGTGCAAACTGCTTCGGCCCCTTGACGAAGAAAAACCGCGTCCCAGGGCTTGAGGCCGTTCTCCCATCAGGAGCCCGGACGCGGCGAGGGGATTGGACCGGCCTACCCCTTGCGATTGTGGGACTTTTTGGCTAAACTTATTCTTCGAGGCTTGCCAGGAACCCGAGACACTCGGACGGTAAGGGCGAGCGACGCGCGCGAGGCAATCGTTGGCGCAAGACAGCGAGCTTTTCGGCGTGGGTGACTTTTCAATCCGTTAGCGAGGACACGACGTTGGTCCACCGTGTGGAAATTGGTATCCGCGAGGGGTTTGTTGATCCCCACGCGGTGGGGGTTGAGCACGATATCCGCGAGCTCGGGATCACCGGTGTCCGCGGAGTCCTCTTCTACCAGGTGTACTACCTTCTTTCGGCCGACCTGGAGGCCAGTGGGGTCCGACGGATTGCCGAGGAGCTTCTGGCCGACCCCGTAACTCAGGAATACCGCCTCGGCTCCCCCTTTCCCCCACCCGAAGGGGACCACTGGTCCGTCGAGATCGCTTACCGACCGGGGGTGATGGATCCGGTGGAGGAGTCCGCGCGCAAGGCCATCCGCGACCTCGGCATCGAGGGGGTGCAGAGCGTGAAGACGGCCCGCCGATACGTCCTCCTCGGTCACCTCACCCAGGAGGAACAGGACCTCATCGTCGACAAGGTGCTGGCAAACAAGATCATCGAGCGGCGCCTGGGCCCCCAGGACCGGATATTCTACGACCGAATCGAATACCAATTCCGGCTGATTGAGGTACCGCTCCTCCAGGCTACGGATGAGGAGCTGATCCGCCTAAGTCGGGACGGCCAGCTCTTCCTCAATCTCACCGAGATGCGGGCCATCCAGGACTACTTCCGGCGCCTCGGACGCAATCCCACCGATGTGGAGCTGGAGACCCTCGCCCAGACGTGGTCGGAACACTGCAGCCACAAGACCCTGAAGGGTAAGATTGAGTTCAATGGACAGGTGATCGACAATCTGCTCCGCACAACGGTGATGCGCGTTACGGAGGAGCTGGCAAAGCCCTGGTGCCTCTCGGTTTTCAAGGACAACTCGGGCGTGATCGAGTTCGACGACGAGTACGCCGTCTGCTTCAAGGTGGAAACCCACAATCACCCCAGCGCCCTGGAGCCCTACGGCGGTGCGAATACGGGCATCGGTGGCGTGATTCGCGATCCTCTGGGTACGGGCCTTGGGGCCAAACCGATCGCCAACACCGACGTGTTTGCCTTTGGTCCTCCGGATTACCCGCGCGAGAAGCTGCCGCCGGGCGTCCTCCACCCCAAGCGGATCATGCGCGGAGTGGTGGCCGGGGTCCGCGACTACGGCAATCGCATGGGCATCCCCACGGTCAACGGGGCGATCCTTTTCGACGAGCGCTACATCGGTAATCCCTTGGTCTATGCGGGGAACGTCGGCATCATGCCCAAGGACAAGGTCCACAAGCAGGTGGTGAGCGGCGATCTCATCGTCCTCATCGGTGGGCGCACGGGGCGCGACGGCATCCACGGCGCTACCTTCTCGTCGGGCGCCCTGACGACAGAATCCGAGGAGATCTCCAGCGGAGCCGTTCAGATCGGCAACCCGATCACAGAGAAAAAAGTGGTCGATACCCTTCTTCAGGCGCGGGATCGAGGTCTGTATCGGGCGATCACCGATTGCGGCGCTGGCGGTCTGTCCTCGGCCGTCGGTGAGCTGGCTGCCTCCACCGGGGCTGAGGTCCATCTCGAGCGAGTACCCCTCAAATACGAGGGCTTGAGTTACACCGAGATCTGGATTTCCGAAGCCCAGGAGAGGATGGTCCTTTTTGTTCCCCCAGAGAAGCTGGACGAAGCCCTTGCCCTCTTCGCCTCCGAGGACGTGGAGGCTACGGTCATCGGCCGGGTGACGAGTGACCGCCGGCTCCGCCTCTACTACCAGGGACACCGGGTAGCCGACCTGGACATGGACTTCCTACATCACGGCCTGCCCCAGATTGTGCGCAAGGCCGAGTGGCGCCCGGTGCGACACCCGGAGCCGGACTTCCCCGACCCACAGGACCTCACCCCTCACCTGCACCGCCTGCTCTCCTCCTGGAACATCGCGTCCAAGGAGTGGGTGATTCGGCAGTACGATCATGAGGTGCAGGGGGGAAGCGTACTCAAGCCGCTTGTAGGGCGCCACGACGATGGTCCGAGCGACGCCGCCATCCTCCGTCCCCGACTCGACTCCTATCGGGGCATCATCCTGGCCAATGGAATTAACCCCAAGTATGGGGACATCGACCCCTACTGGATGGCCGCCTCGGCGATCGACGAAGCCGTGCGGCAGGTCATCGCCGTCGGGGGAAGCCGCGAGCGCCTGGCGCTCCTCGACAACTTCTGCTGGGGCGATCCAGACAAGCCTGACCGCCTGGGCTCGCTGGTGCGTGCCGCCCAGGCCTGCTACGACGTCGCCAAAGCCTACGGGACCCCCTTCATTTCGGGAAAGGACAGCCTCAACAACGAGTTTGCGGTAGACGGCGATTCGATCGCCATCCCCGGAACCCTCCTCATCTCCGCCCTGGCGGTCATGCCCGATGTGCGCAAGGCCGTGTCGATGGACCTCAAAGAGCCGGGCAATCTCCTGTACGTGGTCGGAGTCACCCGTCCCGAACTGGGTGGGTCCCACTACTGGTCCCTCTGGGGATACGTGGGCAATTCCGTGCCCAAGGTAGATCTGGAGCTGGCCCCGCGTATCTTCGATGCGCTCTCGGCCGCCACCGCACAGGGCCTGGTCCGGGCCTGCCACGACTGCTCCGAAGGCGGGTTAGGAGTAGCTCTGGCGGAAATGGCCTTCGCGGGTGGCCTCGGAGCTGCGGTCGATCTCCGCAAGGTGCCGACCGAGGGCGACGTGCACCGAAACGACTGGATCCTCTTCGCGGAAAGCAACACCCGGTTCGTCGTGGAGATCCGACCCGACGCACGCGACCGTTTCGAACGCCTCCTCCGTGGAATCCCCTACGCCTGCATCGGATGGGTAACGAGCGAAGGGACGCTGCGGATCACGGGCCTCCATGGGCGGCCGGTGGTGGAGGAAAACGTTGACGCACTGAAGGAAAGCTGGCAGAGACCCTTCCGCTGGTAGACGCAATGGCGAGAGAAATCCGGGTCCTTGTTCTGAGAGCGGCGGGAAGCAATTGCGACTGGGAAACGGCCCATGCCTTCCAGTTGGCGGGCGCACAGGCGGAGCTCGTGCACGTCAATCGGCTCGCGGAAGACTCGAAGAGGCTCGATCGCTACCACATTCTGGCTATTCCCGGTGGCTTCACCTACGGCGACGATGTCTCCGCCGGCAAGATCCTGGCCAACGAACTCAAGTACAAGCTCGGCGAACAGGTACAGCGCTTTGTGGACGAAGGGAAACTGGTGCTCGGCATTTGCAATGGCTTCCAGGTACTGGTCAAAGCCGGCCTGCTCCCCTATGGCCGTATCCGGGACGGTCGACAGCTGGTCACCCTGACCTTTAACGACTCCGGGAGGTTCGAGGACCGCTGGGTCTACCTCAAGCCGGATCCCTCATCCCCTTGCGTCTTCACCCGAGGCATGGAGCACACCATCACCCTTCCTGTAGCCCACGCGGAGGGGAAGTTCGTCCCGGCTGACTCCGGTGTGCTGGAATTGCTGGAGGCAAATCACCAAATCGTCTTCCGCTACGTGGGTCCCAACGGCGGCCCAGCTCCGTACCCCTGGAATCCCAATGGCTCCATTGGGGATGTGGCTGGCATCTGCGACCCCACGGGGCGCATCTTCGGCCTTATGCCCCATCCGGAGCGCCACGTGGATCCCACCCACCACCCGCGCTGGACACGGGAAGGGCTGCGGACCGAGGGTGACGGGCTGGCCATCTTTCGCCACGCCGTCCAGTACGCGCGGGAAGAGCTTTAGCGAACGCGCCCCTGCCGGCAAGCCTCGCGGCCCAGCCACACAGAGCTATCCCTATGCAGTCGATGAGAGGTCCTTCCCGTCAGGAGGCTCATCCCCGGACGGGATCCATTGGCCCCGCGCCTCATCCGGCCAAAGTGGAAGGACCCGCCTCAAGAGGCCGGTAAGCGGGAGAGAGTCTCGTCGGGGCCGACGCCGAGTCGCACGTCGCACCTCCGGGGATGCCGGGCCCCGAAACGCGCCCGAAGCGTTGCGGGCCGGAGCAGGGGTTCTTCTGCCCACTGATGAGGCCGCTACTGCTGGCGGGCGTATTTCTGGAGGAACGCGTGGTAGTTGTGAATAAACAGCCGCCGTCCTACGCGCTTGATGTCCCCCTTGCTTTCGAGGTACTTGAGGGCACGGCTGGCCGTTTCGCGGGCCGTTCCAGCCATATTGGCGAGGTCGCGCTGCAGAGGGAGACGCGGGATCACCACGGTCGGCCCCAGCGATCTCCCTGTCCTTTCAGCCAGGCGCACCAGCGTGGCGGCCACGCGGCCGAGGGCATCCTGGAGGGTGAGCGTGGAGATTTGCTGGTCGCAGGCTCGGATGCGGGCCGCCAGCTCGCGCAGCAAACTGACCGCAATGCCCGGCCGGCGGTTGAGCAGCGCCAGGAAGTCCGGGCGTCGCAGCGTGAGGAGATCCGTATCCTCCAGCGCAACCACGGAGGCGGAGCGGGCCTTTCCGTCCAGAAGGGCCATCTCGCCGAAAAAGTCGCCGTCCCGGAGGATGGCCAGCACCACCTCGCGACCGTCGGGGGCAATGTGGGTTACCTTCACCTGGCCCCGCACGATCAGGAAGAAGGTGCTCCCCTGTTCCTCCTCGGCGACGATCACCGTCCCGCGCCGGACGGTCAGGCGGCTGCACAGGGAGGCGACCTCCGCCAGCTCCGACGGGCTCAGATCGGAGAAAAGGGGAACGGCCTTCAGGAGCGCGTCGCTGTCTACGGTCGTCAAGCCTATCACCTCTCGGCGCCTTCAGAAAAGGCGCGTCCTTCGCGTTTCGGTGAGATGCCGGTACAGCCCTTCCAATTCCCCGAGCATCCGCTGGAGGTCGAACCGCTCGCGGGCCTGTGTCAGTGCCGCGGCCGCCATTCGCTCCCTCAGATCGGCGTCGCGCGCAAGCTCCAAGACCCGGGCCGCCAAGGCGTCGACGTCCGTCGGTGAGACCGTCCACCCCGTCACGCCGTCCTCTACCACATCGAGGACGCCGTCGCAGTTGCTCGTGACGACGGGGAGCCCCGCAGCCATGGCCTCGATCAGGACGAGCCCAAAGGCCTCCGCGTGGGAAGGAAACACGAACACGTCCATGGCGGAGAGGACTCGCGGAACATCGCTGCGAAAACCGGTGAGGCAGATGCGCTCGCGGGCGCTCGATTCCCGCCAGCGCCTGCGGATGACTTCGGCCTTTTCCTCTTCTCCAACCGTTTCGCCGCCCACGATCAGAAAGCGGGCGTGAGGGAGCTCCGCCGCCACCCTCTCGGCCATGGCGATGAACTCCAGGTGTCCTTTGTGGGGCTCCAGGCGCCCAAGGATCCCGGCGACAAAGTGATGCCTCTCCAGTCCCAGCTCCCGGCGCACCTGATCCCGCTCTGCGCGAGCCGCCTGGAAGGCATCCACGTCGACCCCGTGGTACAGAACCCGGATCTTGCGCTGGGGAAGCGGGTGAGTTTCCTGCAGGTTTCGCGCGATCACCTGCGAGATGGCTATGGCCTGATCCACGCGTCGATAGAGGTAGGCGTGCAGAGGATCCCGCTTGGGACGCCGGGTGCCGATGTGCTTGGTGAAAACGAGGGGCACCCCTGGCAGTCCCCACAGCGCCGGAACAATAACCCACAGGTCTCTTGAGTAATGGACGTGAACGACGTCGGGCCTGAAGGCTCGCAGAAGCTGTGCGGCTCGAAAGACGCTCCGCAGAGCCACGTAGCCTGGAACAGAAAGGTCTGCCACCTTCGTAGGGGTAGCACTGGCCAGCCGCGAGCCAGGGCTACACAGCAGGACCACCTGGTGGCCTCGGCGTGCCAGCTCACGGCTGAGATGCGCCACGTGCATCTCCATCCCGCCCCACGCGCGGGATGAGCAGACCTGGACAATGCGAAGGGGCGGGGCGCTTAGACCCGCCGCGCCAGTGCGTCCAGCTCCTGCCACAGTTCGTAGACCTTGGCCATTACGTACTCGGCTTGTCGTTGGAGTTCCTCTCGGCGGTCGCCGCCTTCTCCGATCTCTGGAAGCCAGATCGGAGCCCCCACTTTCACGCGGATCTTCCGAGGCAGAGGGAAAAGGCTGTGCGGAGGGAGGACCCGATTGGTGCCCCAGATCGCCACGGGCACCACGGGGCAACGCACGGCCTGGACCATGCGCACAAATCCGGTGCGAGGCTTCGGAGGAGGCTCGTCCCAGCGACGCCGGCGGGTGCCTTCAGGCGCAATGAAGAGCACATCGCCCTGGCGGAGCACCCCGAGGGCCCGCTCAAAAGCGCGGCGGTCCAGAGCTCCCCTCCGGACCGGGAACATGTACACCAGGCGCATCCATTGACCCAGGATCGGAATCTTGAAGAGGGAGTCCTTGACCATGACGTGTACGCGGCGGCGTACGCAGAGCGCGGAGGCAATCACGTCCATGTGGCTCTGGTGATTCACGACCGCGACGAACGGCCCGGTCCGGGGCATGTTCTCCACGCCGTATACCTCTGCCCGGTTGTAGATCCGACCGAAAAGCTTGAACGCGTAAAGTCCCGACCAGTAAAGGCCCTCTCGCAGCCAAAAGATCAGGCGTTCAAGCCATCGCGGAACTCGCCTTCCCTCCCGCCGGGCCATTCTGCACCTCTCCCTCCTTGAACACAGTCCGCTTTCCCTTCGCCCGCTCCATCCCTCCCCCGCTTCAATGCGCGTGCACCGCCGACCCCAAGCCGGGGTTTCGCTGGACTGAACTCCCTTCCCCCGGGCGGAGCGAAGTTAGGCCCGGGCGAGGAAAAAAACAAGCGGCCTCGTCCGGGTCTACCCCAGGCGCACGCGTTTCGCCTCATCGTAAGCGGCCAGGATATTCTCCAGCGAGATTTCCTCCGAGACGGAGTGGGAGGTGCAGAGAATGAGTCCTCCTTCCCGACCGAGCTGCTCGACCTTGGCGCGGGCAAGCCGGCGTGCCTGTTCGGGATCAGCCGACGAAAGCAATCGTACGTCCAGGCCGCCGTACAGGCAAAGGCGGCGGCCAAAGCGCCGCCGGACCTCCAGCTGATCCATACCGGCTGTCTCCTGGATCGGGTGCAGCACGCGAATACCGAGCTCCAGCAGTTCCTCCAGGATGGGCTCAATATAGCCGTCGCTGTGTACAGCTACCGGCACGCCTCGCTCCAAGGCGGCTTCGGCGATGCGGGCCACGGCGGGGCGAATCAGTTCTCGCCAATCCCGTGGACTGAAGAGCATGGCGTTGTTCTGTCCCCAATCGTCCGAGATCAGGAGAATATCGATGCCGAGATCAATGATGTTCGTCGCCACCCGGCGTGCCCATTCACCAAGTCTGCGCGTGAACTCGGCCACCTGCTCGCGGTGAAGGGCCATTTCGAGGAGGGCGTTCTCCGTGCCGAGGAAACTCTGTAGGGCCTCGTAGGGGCCTTGCACCCAGCCGATCACCGCACGCTGGCGTTGGCGGCCGTGCTTCTCCACGCTCTCGAGAATCCCGCGCGCGTAGCGAACGCTCTTGTTTCGCTGGGTGTACAGGCTGTGATCGTCCGGGTCCTGGAAGGGGGTCTCCAGCACCTCCTCGACGGTCTGCCAGCTTCCGTCCGGAGGCTTGGGGACAGGCGAAAAGGCCATGAAGACATCGGTCTCCAGCTCGTCCAGGAAGCGATCCATCCCCCCGTAGCGCTCTTCGAGCATCTTTTCCCAGAACTCGTCGATTACCCAGATGTCCAGGGGGATCCGGTCCGGGGTCTCGAAGCGAATCGCCTTCAGGGCTCGTTCGCGCGGTGTCACGCAGCTCCTCCACTGGATCGTGGGTTGGAAAACGAGGTTTTTCTCCACTGGCCCATAAATGAATCGGGGCAGAACGAGTCTGCCCCGATGGACCCACGCTTAGCTTGTGGACGGTTCGCTCACTTGTCAGTAAGAGCAGCGACTCCTGGAAGGGTGAGGCCGGCCAGGAACTCCAGGGAAGCTCCTCCACCGGTGGACACGTGGGAGACTTTGTCCTCGAGCCCCGCCTTGGCAATGGCCGCCGCAGAGTCGCCGCCTCCCACAACCGTCGTAGCCCCTTTCTTCGTCGCCTCAGCCAGGGCCTCAGCAATGGCAAATGTGCCTTTGGCAAAGGGGTCCTTCTCGAAAACCCCCATCGGGCCGTTCCAGACGATGGTCTTGGCGCCCAGGATTTTCTCCCGGAAGCGCGCGATGGTCCTGGGGCCGATGTCGACGCCGATCCAGCCCTCGGGCACGTTCTCATCCGGGGTTGTCTGCGTCTCGGCCCCCTCCGCAACCTCTTTGGCGACCACGTTGTCCAGGGGCAGAAGCAGTTCCACACCCCGCGCCTGGGCGTCGGCCATCACCTGCTTGGCCACCTCGATCCGGTCCTCTTCCAGCAGCGAGTTGCCGATGGAGTAGCCCTTCGCCTTAAAGAACGTGTAGGCCATCCCGCCGCCGATGAGGAGGGCGTCCACTTTGGGCAGCAGGTTCTGGATCACGTCGATCTTGCCGCTGATCTTCGCCCCACCCATGATCGCCACGTAGGGCCGCTCCGGCTCGCCAACCGCCTTGCCGAGGTACTCGAGCTCTTTTTGCATCAGGTAGCCGGCCGCGCAGATCTTGAAGTACTTGGTGACGCCCTCGGTGGAGGCGTGAGCGCGATGGGCCGTGCCGAAGGCGTCATTGACGTAGATTTCACCCAGCTTGGCCAGTTGCCGAGCGAAGTCGGGATCATTGGCCTCTTCTTCCGCGTGGAAGCGCAGGTTCTCGAGCAACAGCACCTCGCCCGGCTTCAGCTCCTGCGCCATTTTCTCCGTCTCCGGACCAATGCAGTCGGGCGCCATCTTCACGGGCTTGCCGAGGAGCTCCGAGAGGCGCTCCGCCACAGGCTTGAGGCTGTACTTCTCGTCCCGCTTGCCCTTGGGGCGACCGAGGTGCGACATCAGCACCACAGAGCCTCCGGCCTGTAGGACCCGCCGGATGCTCGGCAAGGCGGCCCGGATGCGCAGGTCATCCGCTACCTTGCCATCTTCGCCGATGGGCACATTGAAATCGACCCGCATGAGAACACGCTTTCCCGCCAGATCGATATCGTCGAGAGTCAGCTTGGCCATCGTTTCACCTCCACCCTACGCTCATCTCCCGTAGCATCTTAGACCGTTCGGAGAAAGCAAAAAGCGCCCTTGGTTCCCGGTGTCGCGATCAGGCCGAGGCAGCCATCCGCGCCCGCTCCTGTCTTTCCAGATCCTGGGCATCGATGACCGCGATGGTGGCCATGTTCACGATCTCGTTGACATCGGAGCCGCGCTGGAGCACGTGTACGGACTTCCGCATGCCCATTAGGATGGGCCCAATGGCCTCCGCACCCCCCAGTCGCATGAGGAGCTTGTAGGCGATGTTCCCGGACTGGAGGTCCGGGAAGATGAGCACGTTGGCCCCGCCCTTGACGCGGCAGAAGGGGTAGGTTTCGTCGATGATCTCCGGCACCACGGCGGTGTCGGCCTGCATTTCGCCGTCGATGATGAGGTGAGGGGCGCGCTGGCGTGCGATCTCGACGGCCTGGGCCACTTTCTCCGCCAGGGGGTGCCGTGTGCTGCCGAAGTTGGAGAAGGAGAGCATGGCCACCTTCGGTTCGATATCGAAGCGGCGCGCCGTCTCCGCCGACAGGATGGCGATCTCGGCCAGGTCCTCCGCGGTGGGCTCGATGTTCACCGTGGTGTCCGCCAGGAACATGACGCGGTCTTTCCAGAGGAGCACGTAGAGTCCGGCCACTCGATGGACACCCTCGCGCATCCGGATGATCTGGAGAGCGGGGCGGATCGTGTCCGGGTAGTGCATGGTCAGCCCTGCGACCACGGCGTCGGCGTCGCCCATGTGCACCATCATCGGGCCCATGACGCGCGGCAGGGTAAGCATCTCCCGCGCCTCCACCTTGGTCATGCCTTTGCGCTGGCGCAATCGCCACAGCTCTTCCACGTACTCCTCAAAGCGCGGGTGCTTGGCCGGCTCGATGATGGTGGCGGTGCGCAGCTCGAGGCCCAGCTCGTTGATCTTGCCCTCGATCCGCTCCTTGTTCCCCAGTAGGATGGGGAAGGCGATCTTCTCGTCCTCCAGGATCTGGCTGGCCCGCAGGATGCGGTCGTGCTCCCCCTCCGGGAAAACCACGCGCTTCGGGTCCCGCTTGGCCTTGTTGATCATGAAGCGCATCACCTCGCGCCGCTTGCCCAAGCGGGCTTCCAACCTCTCGCGGTACTCGTCGATGTCGATCTGCAATCGCGCAACCCCGGTGCGCATGGCAGCCTCTGCTACCGCGGGGGCTTCCCAAAGGAGCACGCGCGGATCGAAGGGCTTAGGGATGATGTACTCGGGGCCGAACTCCAGGCGATCCACGTCGTAGGCCCGGCAGACCGACTCCGGCACGTCTTCTTTGGCCAGCGCGGCGAGGGACTTGGCGGCCGCGATCTTCATCTCATCATTGATCGCCCGTGCCCTCACATCCAGAGCGCCGCGGAAAATGAAGGGGAAGCCCAGTACGTTGTTCACCTGGTTGGGGTAATCCGAGCGCCCGGTGGCCATAATCAGGTCGTCGCGCGCGGCCTTGGCGTCTTCGTAGCGGATCTCCGGGTCCGGGTTGGCCATGGCGAACACAATCGGACGATCGGCCATCGAGCGAACCATCTCCTGGGTGACACAATTGGCCACAGACAGGCCCACGAACACGTCCGCCCCGACCATCGCCTCGGCGAGGGTGCGGGCCTCCGTCTCGGCCGCAAACCGCTCCTTGTACGGGTTCATTCCCTCCTTGCGGCCCTTGTAGATCACTCCTTTCGTGTCGCACAGGATGATGTTTTCTCGTTTGGCCCCGAGCAGGACGTACATCTCCGCACACGCGATGCCGGCGGCCCCAGCGCCGTTGATCACGATCTTGACTTCCTCGATCTTCTTACCCTGAAGCTCGAGGGCGTTCAGGAGCGCAGCGCCCGAGATGATGGCCGTACCGTGTTGGTCGTCGTGGAAAACGGGGATGCTGAGGGTCCTCTTCAGCGTCTCCTCAATGTAGAAGCATTCGGGAGCTTTGATGTCCTCCAGGTTGATGCCGCCGAAGGTCGGTTCCAGCAGCTGGCAGACGCGGATCACGTCATCCGGGTCCTTGGAGTTGACCTCGATGTCGAAGACGTCGATGTCGGCGAAACGCTTGAAGAGGACCCCCTTCCCTTCCATCACCGGCTTGCCCGCCAGAGGCCCGATGTCCCCGAGGCCCAACACCGCCGTGCCGTTGGTGACAACGGCGACAAGGTTGCCCTTGGCCGTGTACTCATAGACCAGATCTGGGTCGCGTGCGATTTCGCGACACGGTTCTGCTACACCCGGGGTGTAGGCCAATGAAAGATCTCTTTGGGTGAGGCAGGGTTTGGTCGGTACTACCTCCAGCTTACCACGGCGCGCGCGCCGATGGTAATCCAAAGCCTCTTCCTTACGAATCATAGCTGATTCTCCACATTGGTCGCACTGCCTGTCGACGCGGGACCTCTTCCTCTGGCCGCCGCCCTACCCTTCCTCCCGCCGGCAGCCGTGAGGATCCCGAGATTGTGGCGATTCCCCGGGTCCCGTGGATTGCGACCCCGCTCCCACAGGTAGGAACCCCCCTCAGTCCTCGACAAACAAAGCCCGATCCGGCAGGCCAAGACAGGGGGAAACCTCTCGCTTCCTGCTCCCACAACCACACACCACGGCGAATTTACCCCGTTCGGTACACTCTTGCAAATGCAATTTCCTCATGGGGAAGCCGCCGGCCAGAATCTCTCCTCCGCTCGCCCGGGGCAGCGAAGGTCGGTGGCACGGGGGGAATGGAGAGCCTCGATACCGGTGGGAGGAGTTATCGCGGTCCTTTGCCCCGATCCAGCCGGCGGATCTCCACCAAGAGAAGGGTGATCCCAGCTACGATCAGGATCAGGAAGCCTGTCAGCCCGATACGCCTCCTTCGCAGTTCACGATTGAGTGCGCTAAGCTCGTCCGCCGCCTTGTGGGCCGAACCAAGGCCGACCTTCGTCTCTGCCAGGACTTGCACCGGGTCGAACGTGTGAACCAGGGAGCGCGCCTTCTTGAGGGAAGTCTTTGCCTCCTGCAGCCGGAAACGGACGTTTTCCACATAAGCACCCGCCCGCTGGGCACGGTCGGCCAGGGTGTCGAGCTGGTCGGTCAGTGTTCGCAGGCTGTCGAGCCCTTCTCGTATCCTCAGCGCGGCCGTGTAGCCCACCGACCCGGATCCGTGACACGCAGCGCAGACGGCGCCTTCGCTCACCCCGATCATCTTCTCCGAGGGTGCCTGCACCCCGTGATTCCCGTGGCAAACCTCGCACTGGGGGACGCCCAGCCGCTCGTAGGCCGCCCTGTGGGGACTCTTCTGGAAGTACTCATCCTCCGCCGGATGACACTGACCGCACACGCGGCTGATATGGGTCACCCCCGGCGGAACGGCGCCGTGGTTTCCGTGACAATCGTTGCAGGTAGGAGCACCGAGATCGTGTTTCTTGAGCAGCGCCTCCCCGTGTACGCTCCCTGACCATTCCTCCACCTGGTCGGTGGGTATGTTATAGGCGGCCATGTACTCTTTGCTTCCGTGGCATGAACCGCATGTGGACGCCACATTGGCCGGGTAGACCGAGGAGCCAGGGTCGCCAGCTGGCAGAATCCCGTGGGCGCGATGGCAGCTGCTGCAAATGGCCACTCGGAGATCACCGGCGAGTAGCCTCTTGCCATGGACGCTCGTGTAGTACAGCTTCTCCTGGTCGGTCGGCAGTCCCGGCTTTTCCCCCCGCATGTACTCGATGCTGCTGTGGCAACGCGCACACAGGCGGACCACCTCTTTCCCTTTCGGCACACCGATGTACCCCTTGCGGGGATCCATTGCCGCCGAGGCGAGGCCGTCCCAGCCCAAGGTGGGATCGCCTCCGTGGCAGGTGGCGCACCCAAAGCCGTGACGTCGGTGCGCGTCGTTCCGGAACGCCTGGACCACCTGGGCAAGCCGATCCCCAAGCTGGGCGTGGCACCATTCGCAGCTGCTTGACGATTCGCGAACCTGTTCCGTTTGAGCCGGGGACACCGAAAGGCCCAGCTGGAAAACCATCACCCCAACAGCCATCAGCGACTGCACGTTCACCCTTCCCTCCCGCAGCTGCCGGCTCCTCCTGGAGTGCGGGCATTGCGGCTCTTGCCCTCCCGCGGAAGCCGAGCCTCTCCGCTGTTGTTTCTTCCGGAACGGCGGCCCGTCAATCCGTTCCCAGCCCCGAATATCCCCACGTGCGTCAGTCGGTCGCGGGCCAGAAGAGACTCAAAAGGGTCATCCCGACCATGAACGTCAGCACCAGAACGCCCACGATCGTGAAGAAGGGGCTGCGCTCGCCGCGTGCGCTCCGGCGATCGAGGAACGGCACGAAAAGCCAGAAGCAGGCTCCAAGACCGAAAAGGACCACCGCCACCCTTTCCCCTTCAAAAACGCCGATGCGCGCCGGCATCATCTTCAGGGCCTGGAACAGGGACAGGAAGTACCACTCGGGCCTGATTCCTGGCGGAGCCGGCGCGAGGGGATCCGCCTTGTTGCCCAGTCCCGAGGGCCAGATCGCAGCCACCGCTACCAGAAGGGCGAAAGCGGCCAGCCAGCCCACAAGATCCCGCAGGAAGAAGTTCGGGAAGAAGGGGATCTGGCGAAGGGGGCGGCCCTCTGCCTCCACCCAGGGAGG
Organism: candidate division KSB1 bacterium; assembly: GCA_034506315.1. GTDB lineage: Bacteria > Zhuqueibacterota > Zhuqueibacteria > Oleimicrobiales > Geothermoviventaceae > Zestofontihabitans. The sequence continues at coordinate 113,879 of JAPDPT010000002.1, forward strand.
CACACTCATTCCTTGCAGCTGCACTACTGCCAAGTGGAAACCAAGCACGAGGAGCGTCAAGGCCGGCAGGAGAGCCACGTGGAAGCCAAAGAGGCGGGTGAGGGTGCCTCCGGTCACGTCTTCGCCTCCCCGCAAGAAGCGCACGAGAAAACGCCCGACTCCCGGCACCAGACCCACGATCTCGGTGCCCACTTTGGTCGCGAAATAGGCAAGCTCATTCCAGGGGAGGAGGTAGCCGGTGAAGCCGAAACCAAGTGCCAGGAACAGGAGGAGGACGCCCGACACCCAGGTGAGCTCGCGGGGCTTTCGGTAGGCCTTCAAGAAAAACGTGCTGAACATGTGCACAAATAGGAACGCGATCATCAGATTGGCCGACCAGGCGTGGAGAGAACGGATGAGCCAGCCAAACGGCACCTCCGTCATGATGAAGCGCACGCTCTCGTACGCTTCCTCGGCCGAGGGTCGATAATACAGCAAGAGCAGGATCCCAGTGACCACCTGGATCCCGAAGAAGAAAAGGGTCATTCCGCCAAAGTAGTACCAGAGGCTGTGGCGGTGCACGGGGACCGCTTTCTTGACAAATAACTCGAGGATTGGCCCCGCTTGTGTGTACCTCTCTTCCAACCAGGGGAGAATCCCGCGCGGCCGCTCCTGCACTTCTTCCCTCCTCCATCGCATGGCAGGACTCGGCGAAAGTCCCCGATCAGGCTGTGCCGGCTTTCCGTGCCACCAAGATGTTTCCGTCGTTGTCCACACGCACCTCCAGCCGCTCCAGCGGCTTCGGGGGCGGGCCGGAAATGTTCCGGCCCTCGAGGTCGTAGTGTCCGTTGTGGCACGCACACCAGATATGGCCGATGTCGCTGCGATACTGAACCGTGCACTGCAAATGGGTACACACGGCCGAAAAAGCCCGGACCTCCCCCGTCGGGACTCGTATCAGAATGGCCGGCATCGAGCCGAGTCGAATGACCCTACCCGAATTGGGTGGGAGCTCTGCGAGTTTCCCCGCGTTCACCGCGCCCCCCGAGGGTTCCGACACAGGGGGAGGCAAAATGTAACGAAGGATCGGATAGGCAATTGCCCCCGCAAGGGAGGCAATCCATCCCCCCACGAGCAATCTCAGGAAACCCCGCCTTCCTTCATCCGGTGGGTGATCCGCCATCTCCCTGCCTCGCGGTTCCTACCCTGGACTACCTCGCTCCTAAGATACGCGCCCGTTGCCGCGAAGCAAGGAAAAGTTGGCTTCGCCCCCCAAGTCTCGTCCAACGTCCCCCCTTGCCACCCTCCGAGGCGATGGGGCAGCGCCTTTCGAACGCCGTTCCTTGGTCTCGACTATTGCGTGATCTTCTTCAGGACTGTGCGCATGGCGGGCACCGGGATCTCTCCCGTAAACTCAACGACCTCCACATCGGCAAAACGACGCAGATCCTCCGCCAGGGTGGACCGGTCGCCCATCACGATCAGGGCGAACTCCTCCGGCTTGAGGATCTGGCGCGCTCGCGAGGATAGGGCAGTCGTCGTCAGCTTGTCGACTTGGTCGATGAACGTCTGAGGTCGGGTGGGATCGATCCCCTGGGCTTGCCACGTGAGGAGGGTCCGAGCCAGTGCGTTCGGTGTGGCCATCCAGTCCATCGTCATCAGCCGCAGCCTTCTCTGGGCGAACTTCAGCTCGTCTTCGGTGACGCCGCCAGCCGCCAGTTGATTAAGGCTCTCGTTCAGGCGGGCGATGGCTGCCGGCGTGTCCTTGTTCTGACAGGCGGCGGTAATGCGAATCGTGCTCACCGCCCCAAAGTCGATCGCGGCACACAGATGGTGGCAGCCCTGGATCTTTGTGGCGACATCGCGCTGCAGGCGAGCCTGCGGACCGCCGCCCAGAATCTCGCCCAAAGCCAGGAGCGTCACGTAGTCCGCGACCTCCCTACCCTTGGCAGGCCGGGCCAAGCACAGCTGGGTGATCGGACTTCCGGCCCAGTTCACCAGGCGGATGCGCGCTTCCTGCAGGCCGCCCGGGACCTCCACAGGGGTAGCCGTCTTGGATGCGCTTGTCCACCGCCCGAACGCGTTCCGGACCGTGGCCGGTATCTCCATCCCGCTGATGTCACCGGTCACTGCGATCACCGTGTTATTGCTGCCGTAGTAGTCCTTGTGGAACGCGATCATGTCGTTGACGCTGATGTTGTTCAGGCTTGCCTCAGTGCCGGAGACGCTCGATCCGTACGGGTGGCCCGCGAAGACGAAGTCGTACAGATTGCGGTTCAGCACCGTGGACAGGGTTGTGGCTTCGGTATGCAGCTGCGCGAGAATGCGATTGCGGACGGTCGTAGTGTTGGCTTCGTTCAGAGCGGGACGGATGATGGCTGGGGCCACAAGGCCGATGAGCCCAGCAATGTCACTGGAGGGAATGTCGAACAGAAACAGGGTGAAGTCACGGGTCACTTCCGTTTGCACCCGGCTGCAGAGCAAATTGAGACGAGCGGCGAAATCCTCGGCACTCGTTCCCTCCGGGCCGTTCAGGACCGCTGTTGCCATCATCGTGGCCAAGCCGGCCTTGCCCACAGGATCACAGGCACTTCCTGCCCGGATCAGGATTCCCACTGTCGCTGCGCCGTTTGTGGGAAGGTGGGAGGTCAAAAGGGTCAGGCCGTTGTCGAGTGAGGTCTTCTGAACCGTGGGGATCCATTTCGGTGCGGCGCCCTTTTCCACCGGTGCGGACCAAGCCGAGGAGAGAATCACGGCGATGCCCACGATCACCACTGGCCTTGCTTTCGGACTCATGGCCAACCTCCTGTTAGCTATGTTCCGACACACAGCTTGCCCCCGGTCGATAGCCCCGACCGAGTACGCCTGCAACTGCCTGCCGTGCCGTTCCGTCCGCCAGGAGGCCAGTCCGATGGAATCCATCGCCGTCGGAGGGTGGCGAGCTTCCTGCGTGTGGTCATGGTCCCCCTTCTTTCGCAACGGCCGCAAGATACCAGGCTCGCGACATCTGTCAAGTTAAATGTCCGACGGGAATGAGTACGTGCCCCAACGGTTGCTTCGGGCTGTTCCACTTGATGCCGGGAATTGGGCGAGCCAGACCGGCTGCAGGCTTCCACAGAGCCGCCGGCGAAGTCATCGTATTGGAAGCTCGGAGGCTATTTCGCACGACACGGGGACGGGCTGTTTCGGCCCTGTCAAAGACAAGTCGAAATTTCGGTCTTGCAGCTTGAAATTTGCTACTGGAGGATGTAAAATATACCAGGTCTACGAGCTATAGCCGGCAGGATATCACAAGCAGAGGAGGTTGGAGATGCCCGCACTCACGGAAGTCGAGGGTATCGGCGCGACCTATGCCGCCAAACTGAAGGAGATTGGCATCCATACCACCGAACAGCTCCTCGAGAAGGGAGCCACCCCAGCTGGCAGAAACGAAATCGCGCAACAGACCGGGATCAGTGGCACCCTCATTCTGAAGTGGGTCAACCACGTTGATCTTTTCCGCATCAAAGGGATCGGGTCGGAGTATGCCGACCTGCTTGAAGCCGCGGGAGTCGACACGGTCCCCGAGCTCGCCCGCCGCAATCCACAGAACCTGCATCAAGCCCTGGTGGAGACCAACGAGAAGAGAAAGCTTGTCCGGCAGCTCCCAACCCTGAAGCAGGTTGAGGACTGGGTAGAACAGGCCAAGAAGCTACCCCGGATTGTGCAGTATTGAGTCCATCGATCGGCCCCGACGACTCTGCACAGAAAAAAGGGAAACGCTGAGCGTTTCCCTTTTTCGTATATTTCAAGCGGAGGAGGCGCAACCGCAGAAGTTTGGCAAAAGGATTTAGCCTTCGCTCGCTCTGGGACACCGCAACGCGCATTACCTCCGGAGCGCGGGGAAGACGAAGGCCCTCTTGAGCAAAATCGAACGAACATCCAGCGCAACATGAGGGGCGTAGGATGGAGCAAGCGTACGAGAAGCTCGGGTTATTCTACTTGGGGAAGCAGTACGACCCAAGGACCCATAAACTGACGGGGGAGCTGACACTCTACGAGTCAAAAGATCTCACGACCCACGCCGTCATTGTGGGGATGACGGGGAGCGGCAAGACGGGTCTGGGTCTGGTGCTGATTGAGGAGGCCCTGATCGACGGCCTCCCTGTGATCGCTGTCGACCCCAAAGGGGATCTGACGAACCTGCTCTTGACCTTCCCGGACCTTCGCCCTCAGGACTTCCTCCCGTGGGTGAACCCGCAAGAGGCAGCCGAGAAGGGCAAAAGCGTGGAGGACTACGCAGCTGAGCAGGCTGAACTCTGGCGCTCGGGTCTGGCAGAATGGCACCAGAGCCCGGAGCGCATCCGGCGTCTTCGCGAAAGCGCTGAAATGCTTATCTATACTCCGGGAAGCCACGCGGGTCTCCCCGTGAGCCTGTTGCGCGAGCTCTCCCCTCCCCCGGCGTCCGTGCGCGAAAACCCCGACGCTCTTCGCGAAAAGATCGTGGCCATTGCCACTTCCCTGATGGGCCTTGTCGGCATTGAGGGTGATCCTCTACGAAGCCGTGAACACGTGTTCGTTGCCAACCTTGTGCAGCATTACTGGATGCAGGACAAAGCGCTCACGTTGCCGGAACTCATCCGGGCCGTGCAACATCCTCCCTTCGACCAGATCGGTGCGTTCGACATCGAGACCTTCTTTCCCACCCGGGAGCGCGTTGAGCTATCCTTGCGGCTGAACAACCTGATTGCCTCGCCCGGCTTCCAGGCCTGGATGGAAGGAGAGCCCCTCCAGGTGGCCCGCCTCCTCTATTCTCCCTCTGGAAAGCCGCGGGCAACCATCTTTACCCTCAGCCACCTCTCCGAGGCCGAAAGGATGTTTTTTGTCTCGACCCTGCTGAGCGAGATCGTGACGTGGGTGCGATCGCAGCCGGGCACAAGCAGCCTCATCGCAATGCTCTACATGGACGAGGTGTTCGGCTATCTCCCACCTACAGCCAATCCGCCGAGCAAGACACCCCTTCTGACTCTTCTGAAGCAGGCGCGCGCCTCCGGCCTGGGCCTGGTCCTGGCCACCCAAAACCCGGTGGATCTGGACTATAAGGCCCTCTCGAACGCCGGGACGTGGTTCATCGGTCGGCTGCAGACGGAGCGAGACAAGGAGCGGCTCCTCGAGGGCCTGGAAAGTGCCGCGGCCACCGCTGATTTCCGCCGCCAGGAAGTGGACCAGATCCTCTCTGGACTCGGCAAACGGGTTTTCTACCTGCACAATGTGCACGAGACGCAATCCACGGTGTTCCAGACCCGCTGGCTACTTTCCTACCTTCGGGGCCCGCTCCTCGGCGAGCAGATCCGCACCCTCATGGCCCCAGTGAAAAGCCGGGCCGCTTCTGAGGCGGAGCAGAAGGCGACCGCGATTTTCGGCACAGCTCCGGAACCTGCGGCTGTGGCAACGGTTCCGATGTCTCCCGCTGGTGTCCCCACATACTTCGTCCCCGCAAGATCCGGGATCGATTTGACCTATTTGCCGCACCTACTGGCCTACGCCCGTGTACGGTACGCGAGTGCCCGATATGGGGTCGACACAGTGCAGGAAGTGTGCCTGGCTTTCCCGCTGGAGGAAGGTCCCGTTCCTGTGCAATGGGACCGAGCTGTGGAGCTGCGTTGCCGCCCCGGCGATCTTCGAAGTGAGCCGGAGCCCGGGGCCTCTTTCACACCGCTGCCCGCGGAAGCGCGGCGTCGGGACTCCTATCCGAAGTGGCAGCGAGCCTTCGTTCAATACGTAACTCAGAGCCGCGTGCTGGAACTGGATCAGTTTCCGGAGCTTGGCCTGACCTCGCAGCCTGGCGAGAGTCCCGAGGAATTCCAGACCCGCGTGACCCGCACACTCCGAGAAAAGCGAGACGAAGCCATCGAGAAGGTCCGGGCCAAGTACGCGGGTCGCATTCGTACGCTCGAGCAGCAGCTTCTTCGGGCCGAACAGGCTCTCGAGCGCGAAATGGAGCAGGCGAAAGCCGCGAAGATCCAGACCGCCGTTTCATTTGGCACCGCCGTCTTGGGTGCTTTCCTGGGGAGAAGGAGAGTCAGTACCGTCTCTGCCACTCGCCTTGGGACCGCCCTGGGCAGGGCAAGCCGCGTCCGCAGTGAGGAAATGGACGTGGCTCGTGCTCAGGAAAGGGTCGCCGCCATTCAGGAACAGCTCGAGTCCCTACAAAAGACGCTCGAGGACGAGCTCTCACGAATCCAGGCGGAATACGATCTCCCGAACCTGCGCCGTGACCGAGTTCGCGTCGCCCCGAGCAGCACCGGTGTGGCCGTCGAGCTTTTCGGCCTCGGCTGGCTACCCTTCCGCAGGACGGCAGGCGGAAGTCTCGAACCTGCTTTTTAGCGGAGAGCTGATCGGGAATCTCCGTTCGGCCACAAAAATGCCGCCTTGCCAGCTGCAGCCCGGGATCATCGCCCGGATCCGAGGGCAGGATCGAAAGCCATGCTCGGACTGACCACCCTGGATGTAGCCGCACTGGCAGCCTACTTTCTCGCTGTTGGAGCCATCGGGCTGATTTCGGCGCGCAGAGTTCACACCCTGGGGGACTATCTCATGGGGGGGCGTCGATTCGGCAAGACCTACATGGTCATGCACACATTCTCCACCGGCACCCAGACGGACCACGCAGTGGCGGTAGTTGGAGCCTCGTACGAGCTGGGCCTTGCCGGCATCTGGTACCAGTGGCTCTGGCTGTTCACCACGCCCTTCTACTGGCTCATTGCCCCCGTCTTTCGACGAATGCGCTATCTGACCATGGGGGACTTCTTCGCCCATCGTTATGGGCGTTCCCTGGAGGCCTTTTACGCCTCCACCTGCGTGCTCGTGCTAATGCTGCAGATGGGATTGATGCTCCAGGGTACTGCCCGCACCATCGAGGGCCTGACGGGCGGTAGGCTGCCCATGGGGGAGTGCGTGATCGCGATGGCCGTAGTACTGGCCGTCTACAGCTTTGCGGGAGGCCTGATCGCAGCCATCCGCACCGATGCGTTCCAGGGGCTCCTGATCATCTTCTTCTCTTTCCTTCCCTTGCCCTTCGTTGTGGAGCATGTGGGAGGGTTGGCCGAGCTGCGCCGACAGGTCGGCCCCCAAATGTTCAGCCTCGTAGCTCCGAGGGAAGTCACCTTCTTTTACGTGGTCATGGTGACGGTGAACGCCCTTGTGGGGGTCCCCATTCGACCGCACCAGATGGCCCTCGGAGGGGCGGGCCGCACGGAGATGGAGGCCAGGATTGGACTCACCTACGGCGGCTTCCTGAAGCGGCTGTGCACACTGGGGTGGGCCATTGCAGGGCTCTACGCAGCCGCGCTTTGCCCGGGTCTTACCCATCGGGAGCTGGCCCTGGGTGAGTTGACGCGAAGCGTGCTCCCGGCTGGGCTGGTGGGACTTGCACTGGCAGCGTTTCTGGCCGGATCGATGTCCACCTGCGACTCCGTAACGGTCGCAGGGTCCGGTCTCCTCACACAGAACCTGTATCGTAAGTTCGTGGCGCCGAACCGCAGCGATCGCCACTATCTGCTTGTAGGTCGGTTGTCCGGACTGGCCTTCCTCGGCGGCGGTGTGGTCCTCGCCTTCAGCTTCCCCACCGTCGTCTCGATGATGGAGGCTCTGTGGCGCGTGACGGGGTTCCTCGGGATCGCCTTCTGGGGAGGACTGCTGTGGCCGCGAGCTAATTGCAAGGGAGCCTGGGCTGGGGTACTAGCCGCCGCCGGTTTGGCCTTGGTTCTGCAAATCAAAGGAGAGCAGAATCTGGCCACCCAGATCGCCCTGTATCTACCCACCGGTTTTCTCGCGCTGATTATCGTCAGCCTTCTCACCGCCCCCGAGCCCCGCAAGAAAATCGAGGACTTCTACGCAACCCTGTCCGTGCCCATCGGACAGGAGTACCAGCTCGAGAAGGCGAACGTTGCGGTCGTATACTCCGGCTACAGCGAGAAGACTGGCGACAGAAGCCGGCTGGTCCTCGTGGACTTAGCCCTGCGCCGAGCGATCTCCTGGAGCTCCCATCGTGTGGACCTCGCTGGCTTCCTTCTGGCCTGGGGTATTGCGCTCACGTTCCTCTTGTTGGCCTGGGCCATCGCCTTTGTGGCGGAGACCGGCCTGATGTGACAATCCGGGGGCTCACCCCCTGGCGGAAGCCTCTCGGAGTTGCCGGGCCCTGCGTCCTGCAAGGGGAATTCTGTTTGCTTCTGGCGGCGGGGATCGCTACATTGCTCCGAGATAAGTTTGGTGGCCCGCCAGAGTGGTAGACCCTTCCCACCTTGGCCCCTGCCAGGCTTATCCGTCTTAGCCCCGAGAGAACAACAAGCGGCAACTGTGAGGGAACCGATGAAAAAAGTGGCGTTCTTGTTTGTCGTAGCTGGCCTAGTTGCCGGCTGCAGCAAGGGCAAAGAAGAGAAAGTCCTGGCACGGGTCGGAAAGGTGGAGATCACCCAAGAGCAGTTCGATGCCGAGCTGGCCCAGGTGCCCGAACGACAGAGGGTGCAGTTTGAGAGAGACAAAGAGGCCTTCCTGGAAGAACTGATCGTGAGGGAAGTCGTACGGCAAGAGGCCGAGAGACGCTTCGGTCCGCTGGAACCGTCAGAGGTCGCATCCCACAGCGATACGGCGAAGACTATGAACCCCGCCTGGTTCCAGCGGATGAACCAGCTGGTGCGTGGCGTAGCCGAGACGGTTTCCGTGAGCCTCGAAGAGGCAAAGAACTTCTACGACGAGCACCGGGAGCAGATGGGCGGGCGCACCTTCGGAGAGATCGCGCCGATGATCCAGGCCTATCTGCAGCAGGCCAAGCAGCAGCAGGCAGTGGAAGCCTACATCGACAGCCTGCGCCGCGCGGCTCAGGTGTGGCGCAATGAGCAGGTCATCGAAAAGTGGAACGCGGCCCTCGAAAACCCTGTCCGCGACGCCATCCAGAAGGGAAAGCCCGTGGCGGCAGTGTTCGCGGTAAGCGGTTACCAGAACACCATGGACCTGTGGACAAACTTGCAGGCCGTTCAGCCGGACTCCCTCGCACCGTTCCAGAAAGTCCTGGTGGACCTGCGCGAGCTGGGTTACCTGGCACGGAAATACGACATTACCCAGGTCCCCACCCTCCTCCTGTTTGACGCTCAGGGGAAAGAGGTATCCCGTCAGATCGGTGTGCAGAGCACCGAGCAGTTGCGGGCAGCTCTCGCCAGTGCCGGATTCTTCGGCACCGACACGTCGAAGGCGACGTCCCTTCCGTGAGCGTTGTTGGCTGAACCACGCCCTACCGGACGCAGAGGAAGGGGCGGGGGCCGATTTGAGCTTGATTTTTTGGGGAGCGGGGGATAAATTTGCTTGTGTCCGCCGAGGTGGTGGAAATGGTAGACGCGCTGCGTTCAGGGCGCAGTGGGCGAAAGCCCGTGGGGGTTCGAATCCCCCCCTCGGCACTTGGCCAGGTTGATTGACCTGGCTTTTTCGTTTTCACGGGCCGCTCGGTGGGCTCGTAAGCTTTCAAGAAGAGAAGCGGGGAGGGCCTCCTTGCCCGGACGACGACCAGGCCACTCGGCGAATGACCCAAGCCCGTGCGCACACGGATGTGAATAGTCCGAACGAGTCACCTCTCGCTTCCCTTCCGCCGGCCGTCCTCAGCATGGGGCGTGTTTCGCCTCTCCTTCCTCAGCAAGAGCCAAGGGTTTTACACCTTCGGAGGGGATCATGGGGAGGAGTTCGCCGCGATTATCCCGCACGGCTCCCTTGGTGTGGCTGCTCCTTCTCGCGGCCGTCGCGGCCCGCGGGCAGAGAATGCTAGCCAGGGACCCGCGGGAACTCTACGACGTCCTCAGCTATCATCTTGCCTTTACCGTCCACCCCGACTCTCAGCGCGTCGACGGCGTCAGTGAGATCCGCGTCCGTTTCCTTTCCGCCGGGTCGGACTCGCTGGTTCTGGATGCGGGCCCGAGGCTGGAAATCCTGGGGGTAGAGCAACCGGGCACACCGCCTGGAGCCTTGCCTTTCCGCAAATGGGGTGAAAGGCTTTCCGTCGCCCTGCCTGGCGGCTCGTCTGCGGGTCAGGAGGTGGCTGTCCGTGTCCGCTTTCGCTACGTGTCCGGAGGGGAAGCGGATCCGGCCGTGCTTTTCCAGAAAACGGAAGACGGTCGGCCATGGGTGAACACATCTTGCCAGCTTTCCGGCGCTCACCAGTGGTGGCCGTGCAAAGCTTCGTTCTACCATCCGGAGGACAAGCCGGACTCCGTCTGGATCGACCTCACGTTCCCGGACACCCTTTACGGCGTGGCCAATGGTCGCTTTCTGGGCGAGGACCGGAGGGAGGGCTGGCGAACCACCCGATGGCTGATGGTCCACCCGCGCCTCACCTACCTCGTCGCGATGTACGTGGGTCCGTACGCCCTCCTAACGCAGCCGTACGAGGCCCATGGAGAGCGCCGGCAGCTCCAGTATTTTGTGCTCCGTCGCGACACGGCAAGAGCGCGCGCCGAGTTCTTTCCCCGGATACCGGAGCTTCTGCGCTGCTACGAGCGCTGGTTCGGGCCCTTTCCCTTTTGGGAAGAGAAGTTCGCTCTGGTGCAATCCAACATCCCGGGCATGGAGCATTCCACGGCCGTGGCGGTGGGCCCCATCTTCCCCTATACCCTGCGGCCAGGCGAGCCAAATCCCCTGGCGTCGTACGAGGAGTACTTCAATTACATGGCGGTTCACGAGCTGGCGCACGAGTGGTGGGGAAACGCCGTCTCTGCGGTGAGCTGGGGCGATTTCTGGCTCCACGAAGCCTTCGCCACGTATGCGGAGGCCCTTTGGGTCGAGCAGCTCTACGGGCCAGAGGTACTTCATCAGTACATGGCCAAGCTCTCGTTCCGGATCGACTCCCTGGCCACCGTATACCGACCCAGACATGCGACAGCCCGCGAGGCCTACCACCTCAACATCTACTACAAGGGCGCGTGGGTCCTGCACATGCTTCGCTATGTGATGGGGGACAGCGCCTTTTTCAAGGCTTTGCGGGACTTTCAGCTTTCCCATCGATACGGACAGGCAGCCACTTCCGACTTCCAGAAGCTCTGCGAACGGATCTACGGTGACGACCTCTCCTGGTTCTTTTTGGAATGGCTCTATCGACCGGGATGGCCGAAGATCCAGGTTCAGTGCACCCCGAGGGGACGCCAGCTCGACGTGAAGATCTGCGACACGTGCTTTGTTCGCAACGCCTTCCGGATGCCGGTGGACCTTTTCGTGGAGACGGAACGCGGCGCTTATCGCCGCCGCGTTTGGGCCACACCGGGTTGCCACTCCTTCGCATTGGAATTCCCCGAGGCCGTGCGGCGGGCTGAGCCCATCGGACTGCGCTGGATTCTGGACGGTCCTAAGCGGGGGAAGCTGTGGTACTTTACCGATCTCGACTTCATCAAGGGGGATTTCGTGCAGGGTCTGGAATTCACCGAGGACCGGAAGCTGTACGTGGGATCTGACTCGGCCTCCTGGATCTCGCCCGTACGCTTCCTCTTCCCAGGCGCAAAGTGGCTCCGTCTCTACGTAGATGCGGGGCATGAGCCGCGCCACGCGGCCATCCGCCTGAAAGTGAGGGAACCACGACTCGTCGGGGGCGGAACGTGGCTCGATCTTGCACCCGACGGCTCCTTCCCTCCCGAACTGAGGGAAGCCAGAAGAATCCAGTATCGCCTCGAATTCGGAGCCCTCAAAGGCGAAGAAGTGCGAATCCCGAAGGTAGTGCTCGAATACCAGTAAAGCGTTAGCCGCGCGGCTTCCACTCGACAAGGACCCGTCCACCATGGCGGAGAAGGCCGATGAGCATCGCTACGGTTGACCTTGCGGTCATTGGCGGCTACCTGATTGCGGTCACCATACTCGGGTTCTGGTTTGGGTCGCGGATGCGGAGCTCCCACGATTACTTTCTGGGCGGTCGCCGCTTGCCGTGGTGGGCGGTGAGCCTGTCGATTGTGGCCACGGAGACCAGCACTCTGACCTTTATCGGCGTCCCTGCCCTGGCGTACGCCTCGAACATGGCATTTCTCCAGCTCACGCTTGGCTATTTTCTCGCCCGCGTAGTGGTCAGCCTTTTGTTCCTTCCCGCCTACTACCGGGGCGATCTCTACACCGCTTACCAGTTTCTGGAGCAGCGTTTGGGTCGACGGGCACATCGCTTCGCCTCGCTGGTTTTCGTGGTCACTCGCGTACTGGCCGACGGTGTCCGGCTTTTCGCTACGGCCATTCCGCTGGCCCTCGTCGCACGAATGAGTTACCCGAAGGCCATAGCCGTCATTTGCGCCGCTACCGCGATCTACACCTTCGTGGGAGGCATCCGGGCCGTCGTATGGATGGATGTCATTCAGATCGTCATCTATCTGGCAGGAGCCGCCCTCGCCCTGGCAGCTATGGTCCACGCAATCCCGGGGGGATGGCACGAGATCCTGCGAATGGGGCAGGAGGCGGGAAAACTCACGTGGTTTGTGCCTACGTTTGACTTGAGCCTCCCGTATACCATCTGGTCTGGGGTCATCGGGGGAACGTTCCTCACCATGGCCAGTCACGGTACGGATCAGCTGATGGTGCAGCGGCTTCTGACCTGTCGCAATGTCCGGGATAGCCAACGGGCCCTAATCGGCAGCGGGGTTCTCATTGTGGCGCAATTCTTCTTTTTCTTGCTCATCGGGGTGGCCCTCTACGCCTTCTTCCGCCATTTCCCTCTTGCCGAGGGACTGTCGCGCCCCGATGAGGTGTTCCCGCTGTTTATCGTTCGCCACCTTCCGGCCGGTGTATCCGGGCTCGTGATTGCGGCCATTTTCGCGGCGGCGATGTCTACCCTTTCCGGCACTCTGAACTCGCTGGCCAGCAGTACGGTCCTGGACCTGTACAAGTCCCTGGCACGCGGGAGCCTCTCCCCCAGAGGCGAACTCTTGTTGAGCCGACTGGTCACCCTGTTCTGGACCGCTGCTCTGCTTGGTGTGGCGGCACTCGCCTCGTCATGGGGCAACGTGCTGGAGGTAGGTCTGACGATCGCCAGCTTTACCTACGGAGCCCTCCTGGGAACCTTCCTCCTCGGTCGTCTCGGAGGGAGGGCTACAGAAACCGGCGCCCTCGTCGGGATGGCCAGCGGGCTTGTGGCCATGTTGTGGCTGAGCACCACCCGAGTTGCCTGGCCCTGGTACGTGTTCGTCGGAACCAGCGTAACGTTCACGGTCGGACTGCTGGCCAGCCATCTGCAGCGTCTTTCCCCGCCCCGAAACCTGCCTTGAAGCGAAACTCTCGGCGCGAGGCTCTTTTCCGGCCCGTCAGCCGTGGCCGAGGCCATGCCGGCCCGCTAGCCGGCACAAGCAGGCAGCTTTGCGGAAAGCGGCAGGGCATGCGAAGGCGCGTCGGATGCGCCTTTGGACGACCGGCCCTCCTCTTGTGCGCAACGCCCGCCGGCAGCGCGGAATTGACCTGCCCGCGGGGGTCACTACGTGCGCCATCCCGTAGCGCAGGCCATCGGGCCTGGCGCCGGGCCTACTTCGCCGGGCGAACCGTAATCGGCACCGGACGGATGCGCCACGTGTCTCGTTCCGCGTCTTGCTGCGGAGTTCCCCAC